>NZ_JBHNSQ010000034.1:0-64549 GCF_059085665.1 Actinotignum sp. usb-actsch-213 | reverse complement strand
TGTCGGGCTAGCGGGATTTGAACCCACGACCCCTTGACCCCCAGTCAAGTGCGCTACCAAACTGCGCCATAGCCCGAAGCGATAAGAAAACTTAGCGCTACCCCCGTTCCGAAAACCTGATTTCAACACCGGGTCATCGCCACGTGGACCACATGAGATTACCTCATGAGCGCAGACAAATACAAATCTCAGAAGGTGACGTAGCACGCTCTTCCCTCGGAACTGTGATACGCCTAGCCGGTGCCATCACTCCGACACAACGGCTCTGACGTATCTTTCGGAACGGATAGCCTCACTAGAGTTATCACCCCGAATCGTTATAGGATTGTTACCGATAAAGACGCGCCCGGGGAGCGCCCCAGGGCAGTGAAGGAGAAGTCATATGGCTGAACAATTTGATCCGAGGTCGGCCGCACCCGCGCCTACGGAAACTTCTCGCTTCACCGCTATCGGCGCGCAACCTGATCAACCGGTGGCCGAACGGCATCTCAGTCCGCAAGAATGTACCGCTATTGATGCGCTCCCTGCCGGCTCCGCGCTCCTTATTGCGCTCTCCGGTCCCAATTCCGGAGCTCGGTTCCTACTTGATGGGGAAGTGACGAATGCGGGACGTTCCCCACGCGCCGATATTTTTCTTGACGACGTCACTGTTTCCCGTAAGCACGTTCAGTTCTTCCGCCGCGGCGATACGTTCCACGTGCGTGATTCCGGTTCTCTCAACGGCACTTACGTAAATCGGGAACGAGTCGATGACGCTGTACTCCGCACCGGTGATGAGATCCAAATCGGAAAATTCCGGTTAACTTTCTACGCTTCGCGAGCCGGTGCGTGATACACCGGTGATATCTCGCGCTTCTACGGCCACTTCGGATTCTTCCTTCCCGCACACTTGCGCGCCGCGCCGCATGCGGACGGATGGCAGCCCGAGCACCTGGCCCCATGACCTCAGCCACGAACCAACTCTGCGTATCGGGGAGGTTCGCCGTGCACTCACGGACGAGTTCCCCATGCTCTCGGTGTCGAAGATCCGGCATTACGAATCCATTAATCTTATTTCCCCTTATCGCACCGCTACTAATCAGCGACTTTTTTCCACCTCGGATACCGAGCGTTTGCGCTTCATCCTGAGGGAACAGCGTGATCGTTTCCTACCCCTCGATCAAATCCGGGAGGAGCTGCGTCAGCTCGACGAGGGCATCATTGAGGCCCCGGGGCGCCCCGGGGGAATGCGCGCCGTCGCCGCACCGGAAGTGCGCCGCCCGAAACCAGGCGAACGTATTACTCAAGCCGAACTGGCCGATATGACCGGAGCGGCTCTGGGCACCATTGAGGAGCTCGTCACCGCTGGCATCCTTGCTACCGACGCACGCGGGCGCCTATCCGCCCAATCGGCGGATATTGTGCGTTACTGCGTGATGCTGCTGGAAGCCGGTTATGATCTACGTCAGATTCGCAGCGTCAAAAATTCCGCACACGCTCAAGCCGTGATGATTACCACCCAGCTAGCTACCGAGCTGGCAAAGAAAACACCGGTTGCCTCCGAGCGCGCCCTCAACCAGGCCGCCGAAGACGGCACCACCATCGCGCGGCTTTACGGCGCTCTTCTCACGGAAAACGTCGAAGTGGAACTGCGCTAAGGTGCGTTCCACCGCCGCGCTCACGGGGCATGTTTTCAACCTCGTCTTAATGCACTAAGGCCCGCTCGCCGCTCCGGCAAGTAGCCTTTTGCGCAAAAATGAACCACGTCAGGCAGACAGCACCACCCACTCAGGAGTAAGGTGGCAGTACAACTTCATATCGATTGAACCGAACCCAGGTCATGCTGGGCACCTCAACTAGCAGGAGACAATTAATGTCAGGTTCTGTGGAAACCCAAGGTATCGACCTTGTATCGCCCCACGAAAGGTACGGTCGCCCCCGCGATCTTTTCTTCCTGTGGGCGGGCACAACCACTAATATTTTTACCGTGTCCTACGGCGCCATGCTGGTGCTGCTTTACGGACTTTCATTCACGCAAGCGCTCGCCGTTATCGTAATCGGCAACGTTATCGCATACCCGCTTCTCGCGCTAACCTCCATTCAAGGGCCACTAACCGGCACCACCACGATGACCATTTCGCGAGCATCACTCGGTACTCGCGGAGCTCGTATTAATGGAGTTTTGTCCTGGCTGATGCTCATCGGCTTCGAAGCCGGGGGACTCATTCTCGTTTACTATGCCTGTGAGGCACTCCTCGCTCGTGCGGGTATCGCCCTGGAGGGCGGCGCGCAGATTACCGTCGTCGTTCTTCTTGCGGGTATTCAGCTTCTTCTTCCCCTTCTTGGCCACCGGATACTCATGGCAGCACAAAAATACGCAACCATGATTTTCACGGTGGCTTTTATTGTGTTAGCAGCCCTGATTATTCCGCAGGCCGCGCCGGGCTCCTCCGCGGGTACCGATTCACTCTTCACCCTGATTTCTGCAACCTCGCTCGTTATTGTTTCGGGCGGGCTTTCCTGGGCGCCCAGCGGAGCAAATTTCTCCCGTTATCTACCCGCTCATTCTTCGCCACTCGCAGTGGGAACCTGGGCGGCGCTGGGTGGGTTTATTCCCTACGTGCTACTCCAGGCCCTCGGGGCCGCGATGGCGACTGTAGCGGTTCCCGCTGAGGTGGAACTTTCTAATCCGCTGGCCGTCCCGGCGATCCTCAGCCCGGCGTTTGCGGTACCTTTCCTCATTCTTGTTATGGTCGGTTTGCTGCTCCAAAACGGCACCAACCTCTATTCTTCCGGCCTGAATTTGCAGACCGCCGGTATCCACGTTCCGCGCATGGTTATCGTGTGCATCGACAGCCTCATCTGCGTGGCCATCTGCATTTTCGCGATCCAGCAGGAAGCGTTCTACAGCCTCCTCAATGCTTTCGCCGCCTCGCTAAGCATCTGGCTGGCGCCGTGGGTGACCGTATATTTGCTGGATTGGGTGGCCCGGCACGGCACCTACCATCTTTCCGGCCTCGCGATTGAATCCCACGGCCCCTACCGGGGAATCGGCGGGGTGCGTTGGTCCGGAATGGCCGCGCTGCTGGGCGGCATGCTCTGCTCAGCGCTCTTCACAAACTCTGGCTACCTGGTGGGCCCGCTCACCCGACTTCTCGTGGACGTACCCGCCACGGCACCCGATCTGTCCATTCCCGCCGGAGTGATCGCCTCCGCGCTAATCTACCTGGCTCTGCGCCCGGTGCGCGAACGCGAACGCGCTGCCCGCCGGGCCTTCATTACCGCTGCCTAAAGGCCGCATACCGTCACCCCGCAACAACGTCATTATTTTTAGGAGAAACTCATGCCTCATCGTCAGCTTCTTGATGTCGCCTACGGGCGCGCCCACGCCGACACCATTATTAACAACGGAATTCTGGTAAACGTTCTCACTAGGGAAACCTACCCCGCCTCCGTCGCCATCGCTTACGGGCGCGTGGCCGCGGTGGGGAACGTGGACGCGCAGCGCGGCCCGAACACCACCATTATTGATGCCGACGGCGCCTATCTGACTCCCGGTCTCATTGACGGGCATCAGCACATCGAATGCTCCAAGCTCTCCGTGACGATGTTCGCGGATCTGGTATCCCGCTACGGAACAACCTCCGTTATTTCCGGCCTCGACCAGATCCTGGTATCCGCAGGCCTGGAAGGCGTCAAGGAATTCCTGGCCGAAGCCGAAGAATCCTCCATGCGAGTGTGGTGGGGTGCGCCCGCTAAAGCTCCCTACACGGTTCCTGAATCTACCGTCGGGCACCGTTTCGCGGTGGAAGACCATCGGAAAGTTCAGCGCATGCCCGAATGCGTGGGCCTGTGGGAAACCGTGCAGGAAATGGTGGAATACGGTGATGAAGAAGTCCTCACCGCCATGGACCTGGCCGAGGAAAACCGCCTGCACGCCTTTGGCTGCGCACCGCTCGTGGATGCCCGCCGGGTAGCTGGCTACGCAGCTTCGGGCGTAACTCTATGTCACGAATCATATTCTCCTGAAGAAGAACTGGAGAAGATGCGCAACGGCATCAATATCCTTATCAGGGAATCCACCGCCGCCCCGATGCTCGAGGAAAATATTAAGCTCATCACCGAGATGGGCGCACCCGCCCACCGGGTTGGTTTCTGTACCGACGATGTGACGGCCACCGATATTTTGGGCCGCGGCCACCTCGATTACGTGGTGCGCCTGGCCATTGCGAAGGGAATTGATCCCGTCACCGCGATCCAGATGGCCACGATTAACACCGCGCGGATGTTCCAACTCGATGACCGCATCGGTGCGATTGCTCCGGGGCGTTTCGCGGATATTCTCTTCGTTGATTCCCTCGATGATTTCCGGCCCCGCACGGTCCTCAAGGGTGGGAGGATCGTGGCGCAGAACGGTGCTGCGGTGCACGCCCCGCATGCGCCGCAGCGTACCGCCGCGGTGCTCGATACTTTCAAGCTCGCCCCGGTCGGCGCTGATCGCATCGCAGTTCGGGTTGCCGATTCGGCTACCTCGGCGCGAGTGCGCACCATCGTGCTCTCCAAGGATGTTGCCTTCAAGCGCCCCGGCGCTGAGGTGGAACTCGAGGTCGTGGACGGCAAAGTACAACCCGATACTGCCCAGGATGCCATTTATGTATGCGTAGCGGAACGCTACGGCAAAACCACGAATTTGCCCGTTGCTTTTATTCAGGGCTTCGGCCTCAAGCGCGGGGCAATTGCCACCTCGGCGGCCCCGGACGATAACAATGTGGTGTGCGCGGGAGTAAACCCGGAGGATATCGCGCTGGCGATTAACGAAGTTTCCCGCCTGGGCGGGGGACAGGTTGCGGTGTGTGATGGCGAGGTTGTTGCCTCGCTGCCCCTCCCGGTGGGTGGCATTGTTGCCGACCTGGTAGCCGAAGATATGGCCGCCGCCGAAGCGGAGATGGACCGGGCTGCCCGGGAGGTGCTGGGTGCGGATCTCGATTCGCCCTTTGGCCAGCTCATCTTCCTGTCCATCACCGCGATTCCCGATTGGGCGATCACCGATCTCGGCCTCATTGACTGCGTCAAATTTGACGTCGTCGACCCCGTTATTGCAACGCGGTAACGTAACGCGTACCCGCGAACGTAACCACGCAGAAAGGAAAAATATGACTGCGATATCCCCCTTCGTGCAGGGTCTGCCCAAAGTTGAGCTCCACCTGCATATTGAAGGCACCTTGGAACCCGATCTCAAATTCAAGCTCGCCGCGCGCAACGGTGTGGAGCTTCCCTACGCCAGCGAAGAGGAGGTGCGGGCTTCCTACCAATTCAATGACCTCGCTTCCTTCCTGAACGCGTATTACGAAGGCATGAGCGTGCTGCTCACCGCGGAAGATTTCTATGACCTCGCGATGGAGTATTTCCACAAGGTAGCGCGCCAAAACGTTCGCTACGTGGAGATGTTCTTCGATCCGCAAGCGCATACCTCGCGCGGGGTGGAATTCCATACCGTCATCACCGGGCTGCGGCGTGCCCAGATTGAGGCGCGCGAACAGCTGGGTGTGGACAGCGCTCTGATTATGTGTTTCCTGCGGGATTTCCAGGCCGAATACGCCATGGCAACCCTGCTGGAATCCCTGCCGTACCGCCCCTGGATTATCGGCGTGGGGCTTGATTCGGATGAAACCGGCAACCCGCCCTCCAAGTTCGCGGCGGTGTTCACGAAGGCCCGCGAGCTGGGCTATCAGCTGACGATGCACTGCGACGTCGATATTGCAGATTCAGCGGAGCATATTCGTCAGGTTCTCGAGGATGTGCGTGTAGACCGCGTGGACCACGGTACGAATGTGGTGGAAAAGCCCGAGTTGGTGGAATACATGGCTGAGCACGGTATCGGTCTGACCTCCTGCCCGATCTCCAATACCTGGGTGTCCGACGGCTCTAAGGTGGGACTGCTCACCGAACTGGATAAGCGGGGGGTCAAGGTTACTGTCAATTCGGACGACCCGGCCTATTTCGGTGGCTATATCGCGGAGAATTACCAACGCGTGGCAGACGAAGCCGGAGTAGATAAGGAGACCCTCAAGCGTTTCGCGCGCAATGCGGTGGATATTTCCTGGGCGCCGGCCTCGCTCAAGGAACGCATCGCCGCGGAGATTGCTGCCTACGAGGGCTGATTGAACGGTGCGCTGAGGGCTGGCGCGCGGTATCTCGCACGCTTGCCTCAGGTACCTCAACTGTCACAATAACACCGCGTGTATCTTTTATCACATCGCGGTGAGAACGACGGCGCCGGCCGCTTCTCATGTGGGAGCGTGCCGGCGCCGCGGGCTTTAAGTGGCGGCAACTAGCCAATCTCAAGGATGGGTGCGGTAAGCTAGGGGAGTAGTAAACGGTGCTTGTTTGCGGCACCTTCCCCTAAAGCTCAAGTTGAGCTTTAGACACGCCGCACCGGGCGCTGACCTGCTGGCCGGCCTGCTATATCGTGGTAGCTAACACTGGCAACCGGCCAGAATCCACGCTGCGAAACGGAGAGACTATGAGCGACGCGACTGCCCAGGACGCGACGTATCGGCGTACCCAACCGATGCTCTTCGGCGATCCTCTTCCCGAGCTCGACGCCGAAACCGGCTACCGCGGTCCGATCGCCTGCAAGGCCGCAGGCATCACCTACCGCCAACTCGATTACTGGGATCGGACCGGCCTCGTTTCGCCTACCGTCCAAAACGCTTCGGGTTCCGGCAGCCAGCGGCTCTACTCTTTTAAGGACATTCTGGTCCTTAAGGTGGTCAAGCGCCTCTTGGATACCGGGGTATCGCTCCAGCAAATTAGGGTTGCTATTGCGCAGCTCAAGGATCGCGGGGTGGAAGATCTGGCCGGCATCACCCTCATGTCCGACGGCGCTTCGGTCTACGAATGCACGTCCGATGATGAAGTCATTGATTTGGTCAAGGGTGGCCAGGCTGTTTTCGGCATCGCGGTTGGCCGTGTCTGGCGTGAAATCCAGGGTTCGCTTTCAGAACTTCCCACCGAACGTGCTGAAGAAGAAGTGGTTGATGAATTGGCGCAGCGGCGGGCTGCCAAGCGCCGCCGCGGTGCATAACTCACAATTCTTTTACCATCCAGGTCCGTTGCCGAAGTGCAGCGGACCTGTTTCGTTTATTATCAAGTCTCCAGGTAACTCTTGTTCATTTCCTACCCTGGCGAGCAATGCCACTCAGCAGTATAGAAAGCCGGCACCGTTACCACGTAAACGAAACCTCTGGAGGAAGCTTTTATAGCTTCGTTTCCAGAGGCTTCGTTTACATTACTGTTTTCCCGTAACCGTAGTGGCTACTTGCCGTAGTTATTTTCTGTCCCAATGGCGCAACCGAACGAAGGCAAGGCCGGTGGCAAGAAGCAGTACAACTCCTGCAATACCACCAGCTGCTGCCGTTCCTGTATGCGCGAGCTTTTTGGCGGAAGTGGAACTGATTGCATTGTCGGTACCCGAATTGGTGGGATTAGGGCTGGGAGTCCCCGGTTTCGTTCCCGGATCACCACCAGGCTTCGTCCCCGGATCACCACCNGGCTTCGTCCCCGGATCACCACCAGGCTTCGTTGTTATTTTCTCCCATTGACCAGTGAGAGTAATGTCACCCGTAACTGAAGTGGAGAAATCATAAGGCTGACCGTCCTTAAACCAGCCAATGAACTTGTATCCATCCCGAACAGGAGGTGCGATATTTTCGGCCTGTTTGCCATGAAGTACCTGCCGGTTACCATCCGGTGTTACCCCATCGTCATAACGGTAAGTAACGTTGTATAGAATCTGATCCCACTCCGCAGTCAAAGTAATATCAGATTTAACCGGGGTAGCGAAATCATATTGATGACCATCGAGATACCACGCGATGAAGGCATGACCTTCCTTAATCGGATTCTCAGGTTCTTGTGCGGGAGATCCAGCTTTAACCTGCTGGGAAGGAATTACGTTTCCGCCACGAGTATCGAAAGTAACCGTGTACTTAGCGACGGCAGCCCACTGTCCATACACAGTTGTGTCAGCCGTAATCGGGGTGGTGAAATCGAAAGGCTGTGTGAAGCTTTCATCTTTGAACCATCCCTTGAAAACGTGATCCTTTTCTTCCGTGTTAACGGTCGGGAAACCCGGCTGGGAAACCACAGTATTACGACTTACCTTAACTGAAGATTCGGCCTTGGTAGAACCATCGGGAAGGAGCTGCTTGAAATTCACAACAGGCTTCGGAACAACCCGAACCTTTACGGTATCTTCCGCATAGGAACGAAGGCCCATCTCATTGTCCTGCCAAATCCAATCAGCAAAAGGACCTGCTTGTAACGTGAGCTGGTACTCGCCTGGGGTGGACGTATCCACACTACCGGAAGCTACGCGATACATAGGCGCATCGTTTCCGCTAAGGATGGTGGTCCACTGATAATCAGGGTTCTCTTCAGTACCCGAATTCTTCAAATAGCTATACGAATCAACAAGTTTCTTTAGGTTAGTCTGGGCTTTATCGACCTCTTCCTGTTTCCGTTGAGGTCCTGTATAGAAGTCACTGCCCTCCTCAATCTCGTATACGGTATCGATAGCATTGAACTTGACCCGATTTTGCTTTTCTCCCCACAGACCAATATTGAAATTCTGCGTGGAGCCATCCGGATAGATGTAGTGCGCTTTCTCAATGGGAAGGCCCGGTGTCGGATCATAGATTGCCATCAAATGCGGAGAGTACTCAAATTTCTCAACGAGCTGTAGAAATCTCATATGTGCGGCTGGATCATAGCCAGTGAGATAATGCTTGTTGGGCTTATCCGCCTCGGAATAGGCGGCAAGTTCCTCACGAGTCATCGAGAAACTAATCTCACCATTAGCATCAGTGGTGAAGAATTTCCCTTTATTTCCGTTGATAATCTCGCTATTGCGTTCGAACCAGAGATTCAACCCGGCAACGGGTTCTTTCGTCTGATCATCAACATACTTCAGCTTGAATTCATACGGTGTGCTCTGATCGGCGGGGAATGCCACATTTGATTCGGTCGGGGTATTCCCATACTTAGTATCCCGACCGAGGACATTCGCTGACGAATGGGAGCGTTCCAGGTGGCGCTTCGGAACGACTGTTACCGTTCCTGTAGCTTTGGTGGTCTTCCCTCCACTATCAGTGAGGGAGAATTCGATGGTGTAATCCCGAACCTTGTTATACACGGAATACTTCGGTTTATCTTTCCCTTCCGTGAAACCACCCTTATTCGTAACGACAACGTCATCACTTCCGAGCTGAGAATCTTCTGCGTCCCCGGCTTTCACGATCATGCGTTTCAGATCGAAGGGATATGTGCTCGCGATTGTGACGTTTTGTATTTCCAGGGTCGGAGCGGTGTTATCCGGCGCAGCCCAAGCCGTGCCGAGCGTAGCGCCGGTAACCATAATTCCGGAAACCAAACCCGCGGCGATGGTGCGAAGCCGATTCACCCCCTGTCCAATTTTTTCTTCCCGTAGTTTCATCTGCAATCCTTTCAACAGCGCCACCGAGGGCACACTTCGACGCGCACATTCTTGACACTGTGACTTGATATTTTGCACCAGCTATAGTGACAAGATGACAATACCGAGTTTCTTACTGTATTTGTTTAGAGTCATGTGATTTCGAGGAATACGAGAGCACTCAACGCTGCCCTTGCGGAATAAACAGCCCTCTGACCTTGGCAAATGCGAGGTTGTTTCATTTTAGTGATCTTCGAGCTACTAACCAAGAAGATGTTTCTCAGCTTTATCTTTACGCGATGCAACAAAGGACCCCGATGTGTCGTCACCATAAGTAGCGACGCATCGGGGTTCTTTTAATATTTAAAGGTGAAAATACAGGGGGATCTCACTCGTTCTATCGGCGCACGGCCGGGGTATCCGTTCCGTTGCCGTCCCAGTCCCCGAGGAAGACCGTATCAGCGTGGCGCCCATAGGCAAGAGTCGCTTCAGCATCTCCTCCGGTGAGGCGGTTACTGATGTGGAAGGTGTTTCCGCGGCGCACCGCGAAAGTATCCTTACCATCCCCGTCGAAGTCCCCGGCGAAGACCCGGTCATCGGCGCGTCCGTAGGAGAAGACCTGCTCAGCATTCCCACCAACTAGCGAGTTCTGGACATAGAAGGTATTTCCGCGGCGCACCGCAAAGGTATCCTTACCATCCCCATCAAAATCACCCACGAGGACTTCGTCGCCAGCGCGTCCGTAGGAGAAGACCTGCTCAGCATTCCCACCAACTAGCGAGTTCTGGACATAGAAGGTATTTCCGCGGCGCACCGCGAAAGTATCCTTACCATCCCCATCAAAATCACCCACGAGGACTTCGTCGCCAGCGCGTCCGTAGGAGAAGACCTGCTCAGCATTCCCACCGACCAGCGAGTTCTGGACATAGAAGGTATTTCCGCGGCGCACCGCAAAGGTATCCTTACCATCCCCATCGAAATCACCCACGTAGACCTCGTCGCCGGCTCGACCGTAGGAGAAGACCGCGGAGGCAACTGTTGCCGTCCAACTATTGGAGACGAAGAAGGTATTGCCGTGCGAGGCCGGGGGAGTGGCCGGCTTGCTCGGTTCCTCACTGGGTTCCGGTTCCTCAGTCGGGCTCGGCGCAGGCGCGGTCGGCTGCGGATTTTCAGTGGGCGCAGGTGCCGGAGGTTCTTCCGTCGGCTCCGTGCTCGGCGTGGGTTCGGGGGCCGGCGTCGTCGGCTCGACCGAGGGTGTCGGCACCGGGCCTGGCGTGGTCGGATCGACCGTCGGATCGACCGTCGGTTCCACGCTCGGAGTCGGTGCAGGAGCCGGAGTTGTCGGCTCGACGCTCGGGCTTGGCGCGGGCGCGGTCGGTTCCTCGCTCGGGGTAGGTTCCGGCGTGGGAGTAGGCTGCGGCGTCGTGCATTCCTTGACGCAGAAGGGCGCCGTCACGAAGGTTTCTTCGCTGGCACTGCGGGCGAAGCCGGGAAGGGTGTCACCGGTCGGCTCAGTTGTTCCGCCGCCGGTACCTTTGACGACCCGCAACTCGAAGACATAGCGTCCCGGGGCGGCCGCGGTGCGCGTCGTCGCCGAAGCTGATTCGAGGTAGGTACCGTCCCAGGCGAAGCGCCCCAGATCGGTACGCCCCACACCGTCCTCACTATGCACCACGTTATTTTCCGAAACCGGAGCGCCCTTCGAGCCATCCTCGTTCGCGTGGAAGACCCGGATCTCCAGTTTCCGCACCGGGGAATCGATATGGTATTCCACCACCGGAACCGCGCCGTTGGCGTAGTCCATAGCGTAGGCGAACAGTTCGGAATTGGGAGCATTGGAGTACTGCGCACCCTTATCCAGGCACTCACCCTTGTAGATGGTGGCGGGGTTGGGGCAAGCAATGAGCTTCGTCAGAGAAGGCGGATCGTAGGCGAGCAGATTCGCCAGATCCGGACGCTTTTGGGCGATATCCGGGCGGATGTCCTTGACCTTCCACGTGGTGTGCAGGAATTGTAAGGCGTTTTCGTAATCGCCCTTGAGACCCGCAAAGGGCACCTGGTAGGTGGAATTATCATCGCCGTGCACCACCACATAACCGCCGTACATCGTCCCCTCGGGCACGTTCGTCGGATCGGTCACGGAAACCTGTACCTGGGCTTCTGCCCCGGGCTGCACCGTCACCTGCGCTGGGCTAATCGCCACCTGAGCATCGGTCCCGTTGTAGCTGGTGAAACGATCATGCGGCCCGCTGGTGGCACGCACGTGGGTATCCGCCGTGAAGGTGTAGGTGACAGGCGCTGCCGAGGCGTTGTGCACGGTGAGCGTCGTCGTTTCCTGCACGTCAGAATCGCCCAGAGAAATCTTCGCGGGAGTGATAGCGGTGGGAACTCCGCTGGCATTCGCGCCCGGCTCCGTGACGGCGGTCAAGGCCGCGGGAAGGTTGATGAGGCCGGCACCCTGGCGGTGCGTGGCAAGCTTCGGGGCATCCGTGCTGCCATCCACGGTCACCAGATCAGCGGTATTCTGCAAAGCCGTGCGCACCTGCGCCGGCGTGAGCTTCGGATTGGCTTGGAGCAGCAAAGCGACACTTCCGGCCACGTGCGGGGCAGCCATCGAGGTACCTGAAATCGTCTTCCACGAGGGCGTCACCTCATCATCGACCGGCCAAGCTGAATAGATATTGCCACCCGGGGCGACGACATCCGGCTTGAGCTGGAGATCCGCTGCCAGGCCCCACGAGGAGAAATCGGAAATCTTCCCACCGGTGGGGGAGGCGGCCACTCGCTTCGCGTCCGTCCATTCGAGGCTCGCGTTTCCAGCAGCTACGGCCTCTTCGAAGCGCTCGCCCTGTTTTTGGGTAACCGCGATGACCGGGATCGTTACGGGCGGGTTTCCGGCGATGGTTGCGTTAATGGTGCCGGGTTGGTTGTTGTAGATGATAACCGCTGCGGCGCCGTCGTCCTGCGCGGCACGCGCCTTCTGGTAGAAGGTCGAGGTTCCACGGGAGATAAGCACTGCTTTCCCGGTAAACGGTGTTCCGGGCAGGTCAACGGCACCGGTTTTTTGCCCTTCGGGATAGGCGACGACGTCGAGCCTACCCGCAGTGGGTACCGCCGGTGATTCCGTTACATTATCGAATCCCTCGGCCGCGCCGTTGAACATAACAACCGGGCGTAGTACGTGGGTATTGTCCACCGAACCCACCGCGATAACCGAGGGGCCCACCGCCGGAGCACTACCGGAGAAAATGCCCTTCGCACCGGAATTACCCTGCGAAGCCGTCACGACCACGCCGGCGGCAACGAGATTTTCCGATGCCACCGCGGTGGGGTAGTTGGGCCAGGTGGCGAAGGCCGCGCCGATAGACATATTGACAACGTCCATCTTGTCGCGCTGAGCGCGTTCGAGAGCGGAAAGAATGACTTCGGAGCTGGTAGAACCCGTGCACCCGAACACTCGGTAAGCACCGATCACAGCATCGGGAGCCACGCCCTTGAACTTACTCTCCGGATCATTACCTGCGGCGATACCGGCAACATGCGAACCGTGCCCGCCGCCGGCTCCACAATCATCGGGAAGAGCATCCGGGTGGGGGACCGGCTGGAAATTCGGATCACTGCGATCGGTATTAAAGGAATCGCCCACGAAATCGTAGCCGGTCACGATCTTGTCATTGGGGAAAGCACGCTCACCCTTGACACCGTTCCCACCGAAAGCCGGGTGATCAATAGCCACGCCGGAATCGATAATTCCTACGCGCACGCCCTTGCCGGTGACTCCAAATTCTTCATTGGCCACGCTTGCGCCGGTCATCTCCCGCGCAGAATACATATCGGGAGTTTCGCCGGGGCGGTTTATTTCCGCATTCGAGTCCACCTCGGCGGGCCGTTCCACCGTGAGGACCGGGTAAACACCGATGACATTAGCGTCGTTAACGTAGCGCGCCAGTTCCACCGAATCAGCTTCGACGGTCACGCCATTCCAGACGTGCTGGTAGGAGGTGTCTACCTCGCCACCGTCATCTTCGACCGTCTGGGTGAATTCCCGCTGTTCACCCGCGATGCGGGCGGAGGAACCACCGCGAATAAGAGGTTCGCTCTTAAGCTCAATAAACCATTTCCCGGTGAAATTCGGATCACTTTCCGCCGCGGCGACCGTAGCACGGATGTCGAGGGGAGCGTGCCCATCCGATTCCGTGGCCGCCGCGGTTGCGGGAGCGAGAGCGCCGCCCATGAGTGCGGCACACGCACAGGTGACGCCCAATCGGCGCCAGCGTGGATGCTCAGCCATACATTTCCTTCCTGATAACTGGCCGCAGGCCCGAGCGTAGAGATATGTACCCAGGTCAACGGCATGCCAGCAATTTTGCCGAATATCTTAAATAATCAAAATTGATAGTCCAGAGTGTGAACGACCGGCGGAACAGTATGTGAGAGTGGAGGGTAGGAGCAAGCGCGGGACCAAGAGGGGAGCGAGCGGGGCTCAACATATGCTTCGCGCGGCACCGCCCGGCCGTATTTTGACATAATGTACATTATCGGCAAGTAGCGCTAGAGCGCCAGGAATTCTGTCCAGCCCCTCTTTAACGCGTCATCGCACCCGTTTCCGGGACGTAACCACCGGGGCGCGCGGCGCCGTCGTTAATATGGAAACGGAGAAACGTAACGCGAGCAGGTGAGCTCGCGAGGAAGGATCACAATATGGCTGAACGTTCCCTGCGCGGAATGCGCATCGGAGCCAATTCGCTCGAGACCGATGACAATGTGGTGTTCGTGGATCGCCAGCAGGTGAAATACCGCTGCACGAACGGCCACGAATTCGGGGTCGCCATGGCGGTGGACGCCGAAGTTCCTACCGCGTGGACGTGCCGCTGCGGTGTGGAAGCCGAACTTATTGAAGGTGAAGGCGTGGACGACCGCAAGCCGCCCAAGCCGGTGCGTACCCACTGGGATATGCTCATGGAACGCCGTAATGAAGATGAGCTCAAGGTGCTGCTGGAGGAACGCCTCGAGCTACTGCGTGAAGGTAAGCTGCGCTTGCGGAGAAACCGCTAATAGTCAGCTTCGACCACGCGGCACTTAATTTTGCAATATTTAATGCCGCGGCCGACGCAGGTGGGAGGCGGCGCGCTTCGCGAAATCGCGCAGCTGCCTCCCCCTCCGCGTAACGCCCATCACCGTGGTGCGCTTGAGTGATTCGGTAAACACCGAGCCGGAAAGCTTCGACTCCCCCGCCTCGCGCTCCGAAAAAGTGATGGGCATCTCAACAATGTGGCCACCGCTGCGCGCCACGTGATCGGTCATATCCGTCTGGAAGAAGTAGCCGCGTGCTTCTACTGAATCCAGGTTGAGTCGCTCCAAAATATCCGTGCGATAGACGCGATATCCCGCGGTGGCATCACGGACCGGTAGCCCAAGCATCCCTTGAATATAGAGGTTCCCCAGGCGCGAGAGTGCCTCGCGGGGCTTGGACCAACCGTCAATTTTTCCACCCCGCACGTAGCGCGAGCCGATCACCAGATCCGGCCGGTCGGACATCGCAGCGCGCTCCAGCAGCAGGGGAAGCTGTTCGGGATGATGGGAACCATCCGCATCCATCTCCACCACATGGCTATATCCGTGCTCAAGTGCCCAACCGAAAGCCGCAATATAGGCGCGCCCGAGGCCATCTTTTTCGGTGCGGTGCAGCACGTAAATCTGCTCATCGCGCCCGGCTAGATCATCGGCGATGTTCCCGGTACCATCCGGAGAATTATCATCAACAACCAGAATATCCGCCTCGGGCACAGCCCGGCGGGCCCGCTCGATGATCCGCGGAAGATTCTCCGCCTCGTTGTACGTGGGAATCGTGATGAGAACGTGCACGACTAACCTTTCTTCCAGCGCAGCCTTGCGTACCACACCCATGCTATACCGCCGGCCGCGGCCGCCGCAGCCAGAACCCCATTCCGGTAGTGCGGGTAGAAACGTGCCGCCGGGGTGAGACCCTCATGAAGGGTCACGGTGGTGGTATGCGCGGCTTGCGTCCACGCTTCGGTACGTTCGCGTACCGCACCATTTGTTTCGACGACGCCGGAAATTCCCACCGTGGAAACCTGGAGGGCAATGCGCTGGTATTCCACCGCTCGGAAACGGACCATATCGAATTGTTGGGCGGATTCAGCACTATCCCCAAAAGAGGCGTTATTGGTGGCCACCACGTAGAGCTGGGCACCTTGGCGAATCGCCTCGGAGCCCACGTCTCCGAGCGCCACTTCAAAACAAATCGGGGTGGCCAGGCGCACGGCGGTATTCTTCGCGCCCGTGGTGCCGTTTTTGCCACCGGGGCGGCTCTCCCCCGGCGCGCGCTCCTCCACCGGGATGTCAAGAACCGCAGGTGTGGTGCCGGCCCGCATATCAACAGATACCAGATCAACCGCGGAACTAAACTTTCGGAAAAAATCTCGATAGGGCATATATTCCCCGAAAGGAACCGGGTGCTGCTTGCTGTATACAGCGTTTACCTCTCCCCCGGTCTCGGTGGGGAGATAGACAACAAGGTCATTGGTGCGGCTCATGGCTTGCCCGGTAGCATCGCGCTCATAGGATTGGGTCCCCAGGAGCAGCGGGACGCCCAGATAGGTCGAGGCCTCGCTCACGAGGGCCCGGGCGCGCGGATGCTCGCGAATATCGTGATCGGAGGCGGATTCCGGCCACACGACCAGGTCCACCTCCTCGGGATTGATTGCCCGAGTTGCTTGGGTGAGATTCTCGGTGACGGTCAGGGCTTGATCACGCCCTTCCGGAAGGCTGCCCACCCGCGGGACGATCCCCTGCACGTAACCCAGGCGCAGCGTACCTGCGGGTGCGGTGGTGGGAAGAGGAAGCGCCCAGGGCGAAGCGAAGATCAGCGCGCTACTGAGCGCCAGACCGGCCCCGACGAATAGCCGACCGCTGCGCACCCGAATAAAGGCCAGACCGAGGGCTGCCCCGCATAATACAACCGCGGCGGAGACCAGCATGGTGGAGCCCCAGGGAGCCAGCCGCACCAGCGGGCTATCTACCTGGGAAAAAGCGAGGGTGCCCCAGGCAATACCCCCGAAGGGCCACAGGGAACGTGCTAGTTCCGCGCCGGTCCATACCAGAGCTACCGCAGGGAGGAAAAGCAGCGGGCAACGAGTCCAGCGTGCCTGGATCATGGCACTCCAGGTTGCCACCACCACGCCGGTGAACAGTGCTTGCGACAAGGCGAGAGCCAGTTGGGGTATGAGATCCCCGGATGCTTCTCCGGCCCAGGAAAAATGCAAGGAGAAAAATACGAATCCGGCAAGAATGCCGTAGGCGAAACCCGTACTTGGGCGACATGAGAACGCGACGAGGAGAAGTAGCGCAATACTCACTGGTGCAAGGATGCCGTAGCTCAGGGGCGGGAAAGAGGCAAAGAGCCCAAGACCTGCCAGAACAACGCCGCACAGCCGCAAGAGTACACCGCTCACATAAGCTCCGATCGACGCATGAGGTCACGGGCCTGACGCGCGGTATCACCCAACCAGGTGCCCTCAGTTGCCACCGTGACCTGCCCGAGGACATCAATAATGCGGCGAGCTGCAGAAATGAAATCCCCGGCGGTCATCCGGGCTGATTCCAGGCATGCCTCCAAGCCCACTCCCCCGGCCCAAGCGGCGAAAACATCCGCGCAGCCTGGGCTCAGATCCGGGGTGCGGGTAATCCCATGCTGATATTCCAAGGATTGCAGGTACTGTACCTCGGCACGAGCGACCCGCGCCGCTTCAAAGAGTCGGGTATCACGCGGTAAGGCAGTCCCCAAGCGGTCATCGGCCAAAAACATGGAGACCCATCCGGCCAGGGCCCGCGCGTCCAGACCTCCCTCGGGGAGCTGCGCCAAGCACTGGTACATGAGCAGATCAGCCTCCGTATGAAGTTCGCGCAATTGTGCGGCTCCCGGGCCCATGCGGATCTCATCATCTCCACCCTGGAGCACCCCGACCTCTCGTAAGACCGCTGCGGTGGCATCAAATTCCCGCCCTGCCGAATCGGTGAAAGCCGCGATACGCTGATCGATTTCTTCGATGCGGTGGTGGAGCGACATCCACGTTTGGGCCTCATCGAGGTGTGCGTATAGATGCGGGCAGGAAGCCACCGGATGCGCGGCTACTTTCGGGTCGCGCGGGGCAGCGAAACGTGCCCAGGATGCCAGCAGGTCCCGGTCGATTCCCAAATCGGCGCGCCCCCCTACCAGATCGAGAATGTCGTCAGCGATCTGCTCTCGCACCGCAGCCTTTTTGGTGGACATTCCGAAAGGTACCGTGACCGGGCCGATCTCGCGCATTTCCGAGGCGAGGGAATCTTCATACAGCCAAGCCAGGTTCCCGAACCAATCGATAACGCGCACGCGCTCCGGGGCGGCGGAGAGCACCAGTGCGTAGGAAAGCTCCGTACCAATCGCGTAGGCATATACATAACCCTGGCGCACGGCCGCGAAACTATTGGCGATGCGCTCCCGATAGCGCCGTTTCGCGGCTTTACGTTCAGCTTTCGCGGCTCGCCCGGCGTTCCCGCGCAGCCGCAGATAGTCAAGAAGATCACCGTGCGAGCAACTCAGGCCACTTTCCTCAGTCTCCACCCGGCGTTGAATCCGAGCACGCCGTGCCGCCAGGCCACCCAGCTCCGCATTGCGCTGGAATTGCGCGAAAGAACGCCCCATAAGATCCCGAGCCGCCGCGTAACTCATCCGAGCCAGCAGATTCGTTACCGTGTTATACGACGGCTGGAAAGCGGATATCAAGGGCTCGACCCGCCCCGAAGCCAGATCTGCCAGATACTCCGGATCGGTATCCGCATCGGCTACCACCACTCCGTAGCCCACGTTATCGCGGCCGCGCCGCCCGGCCCGCCCGATGAGCTGGGTGTACTCGGTGGCGCTCAGATCCACAAAACCGTGCCCGTCCCAGCGCTGGAGCTCCTCGAGGACCACCGTGCGCACCGGCATATCGATACCGAGGGCCAGAGTACCGGTTGCGTAGACGATACTGAGGAGCCCACGTTCCATGAGACGTTCGGTCAGCTCTTTGATAGCGGGGAAAACCCCGGCGTGATGAGCTCCGTACCCGCGTTCCAGTGCCGCAGCTGCCCGCTCAAAATGCACGGCGCGCCGATCCGATTCCGTCAGTGTTGCGCGTAGCGCCGCGATCTCCTTGGTGATCTCTGCACGCTGCTCACGGGTGGTGAGGACCTCATTATGGCGCAGCAGCGCCTCAACCGCTTTATCGCAGCCTTTGCGGGAAAAAATGAATTCAATCGCCGGGAGCATGCGCCGCTGGCCGAGTTTGTCAATAATGGCACGGCGCTCGCGATCCGAGATGCGTTTCTTGCGTTCCGCACCGCTCCGGCCCAGCGCATTGCCCAGCGCATTGACCAGCGCCGGATCCGGATCCAGGGTACCCGCGCGGTAAAGTGGGAAGAGTTTGCGGCCCACATGGACGTATTGCGCGAGGGGAACGGGCCGTTTTGTTGATACGACGACGTCCGTTGGCCCGCGCACCGACCGCATCCACGCTGCGAGTTCCTCAGTATTGGCCACCGTGGCGGAAAGCGCAGCCAAACGCACATGCTCAGGAAGCGACAAAATTGTTTCTTCCCATACCGGCCCGCGGTCGGGATCAGCCAAAAAATGTACTTCGTCCAGAACTGCGTAGCCGACATCACGAATATCCGGGGAGTCGTGCAGCAGCATATTACGCAACACTTCGGTGGTCACCACCAAAATCTGCGCCTCCCGATTAATACTCTGGTCCCCGGTGAGCAGACCCACCTGCTCCTCGCCAATCTCCCGTGCCAGTTCCGCGTACTTTTGGTTGGAGAGCGCTTTAATCGGCGCGGTATAGATACATTTTTTCGACGACGCTAAAGCCAGATACACCGCGTAGTGGGCCACCACCGTTTTCCCCGAACCGGTGGGAGCACATACCAGCACATCGTGACCGCGTCCGAGAGCCGCGCATGCCTCCAGCTGGAAATCGTCGAGGCGAATACCGCGGCTAGCGTAGCTTTCCCGATAGTCCTCGAGTAGCAGATCGGTCATCGCTCCCCTTCCGGTGTACCTTCATGACAGACGCACGCAGCGGCGTCGTCGCCCTGCTGCGCGCGTAAGCGCGCGCAATAACACGCCACCGCACGTGCAACCTCCGGCGGCTCCAACGCAATCACGTCGTCAATTTGAACGAGAAGTGAAACGAGCCAGGGAAGTGAGCGCGCCCGAACCTCAATGGTCAGCAGTTCCTCGCCGCCACGCGCTTCAGCGATGCCGAGTTCTTCATCTGCCTCGCGCACCCGCGCGCCAGGGAGGGTTTCGGCCACCCAGCGTGAGGCTCCGGTGACCGTGATCCGCACCTCCGTACCGCGCGGTTCCCACGTGGCTTCCCCGCGGGTGCGCTGCGTTTTCTCGTTTTTCTCCACCTCGGCGAGGGCTTTGCGAGCTGCCGCCCGTTCTGATCTGCTGAGCTTAGCCCCGGGACGGGCCGCAGTTATGCGATCCAGACGGAAATGCCGCAGCCCCTGCGCGGTGAGGGCGCGCAGCAGCGGGGCATCGCCGGCCAGGATAACGAGGGGTATAACGTGTTCGAGCCCGGCGCTCGCATGCGGAAACGGCTCGGTCACGGCGCGTTCGTAGTTGAAGTCAAGGTAGAAGCCGCCCTGGAGTGCGGCGTGCACCGCCTCCATGGTGGCCGCGTCCGCCGCCGGGCGGGAGGATGGCCAGAGGGCACCGTCATATCCGGCTTCCCGCACCGCCTCCCCCAGTGCGGCGCGAGTGGCGGCGAGGGTCGTGGCAGCCGGGCCGGGAGCGGTGACATCCCGGGCGGCATCGAGCAGGGCAGCTACCACCATTGCATCGTCCAAAGTGAAGGGAACAACCGGATCATCGGTCATGGAGCGCAGGTAAACGCGGGTATCCGGCCCTGCCGCCGCACCGGGCTCCGAGGCGTTTTCCGGTAGCTCGGCACCGCCCGGCGTTACCTCAGAATCCAACTCCGCCACGCGCACGGCGGGAGCGGCGCGCTCGGGAAGCTCCAATTCGAAGGGGATATCAAAATCGGCGGTTTCCGCAAGATTCGCATCCCAGAGATAGTCGAGGGTGCGCTTCCAGGAAGGGAACTGGAAATGCGCGGTGAGCTCAGCCAAGGTGGCACCCTGGGGGTGTTCATGCAGGTAGAGCAGCATCCCTAGGGTAGTAACAATATCGGTACTCATCGAGTTTCGCCCTCCCCCGGTCCGCCAGCTTCGCCCAGGTTAATGAGATTCTCTACACGGCGATCCCATTCCTCACGCAGTTCACTAGGTGCGGCGAGACGCACGTCCGCCCCGTAAAAAGCAAGATATTCGAAAATACGATTAAGGCCTAGCGTGGTGAATCGGTAGGCAGACCATCCCACCGGGGCCGGTGCCTCCGCGCAGTTGAGTTTTTCCCCGCGGGCGGTAAGCGCCGCGGCAGCGCCGTCACGAATATACAAAATAATATCGACATCAAAATGCGCACCGCTCACCTCCCCGCGCGGGAACTCGCACCGATCACCCACGCTGAGGGTTCCGGAGATCACGCGACCGAGACGGAAAGTTCGCTCATCCCACGGGCCGAAGTCCTCGCCGCTGCTCGCCCGCGAGCGTGCCAGCCCCGAAACATAGAACATCCCGTAGTGTTCGGCGAAATTCCACGGCTCCACCTCATAATGTTTGACCAGGTCAGCACCCCGGCGGTAATCAAAACTGACCCGGCGCCGGTACTGCAAGGCACGCGCAACCATCCGCGCTGCCGCACCGCCCGGAATCCGGACCCGCAGGTGGGTGGGGACTGCGGCGTCGCCGTTTTCCGGAGGTGCACCCGCGAGCAGTTTCGCCACCCCCAGGCGTGCTGATTCGCCTTGGGGATCGCCGGCCTCGATACTGGAGCGCAAGCTGTGGAGCACCCCGGCCCCAATCCCGGTGACCCGCGCGAGCACCGGAGCCGCAGTATCGTATGAATAACGCCACTGGTTATCGAAAATAATGGGATACCCGGCTTCCCGCAGCTCATCAATATCGCGCTGGAAGGTGCGCAGATCGATTCCCGCTTCGGCATAGGCTGGGATGCGCTCCATGAGTTCCGCCGCGGTGAGGAAACTACCGCGGCGAATCGTGTGGAGGAGCGCGAGCTGACGTTCGCGGCGCCGGCGTCTCTCTTTCTGCTTCACGTACCCAGCCTAGCCGACGGTAGAGTTAAAGCCGTGATGATGTGGCGGAGAGGGAAAATTCTTTCCCTGGGCAAAACATGGCGCGGGGCGCGCGAAGCCGCGGTGGAGCTTGAGGACGGTACCCGCGGGCGCGCGCTCGTTTATCCCGAGCTCGTGGGCGAACCGGAAGTTGGTGATACCGTGCTGCTCCAGGCGAGTGCGGCGGCGCGCGGGCTGGGTACCGGCGGATATTTCTTTGTGTGCGCAATTCCCGAGCGTTTGCCCGTTGATTCCCCCACCCCGGGCCATATTGTTAAGGCCCGGTACACGCCCCTCCAGTACCTCACTCTGGGCGTTGATGAACAAAATTCTCCGCACCACGAGCTGCTGCGCGATGCTGATTCCATCGCCGGGATGCCGGTGGTGGTTGCGGATTTACATTCGGCGCTTCCCGCGATTGTTGCGGGGGTGCACGCGCGCGTGCCGGGGGCGCGTATCGCGTATGTGATGGACGACGGCGGAGCTCTGCCAGCGTGGTTCTCCCGCACCGCTGCGCAATTAGAGGACCTCGGCCTTATCCTGGGCACAATTTCGTGCGGGCAGGCCTTCGGGGGCAAGCTTGAAGCTGTCACGATCTACACTGCCTTGCTAGCGGCGCGCCTGGTGTGGCAGGCGGATGTGGCCGTGGTGGCGCAGGGGCCGGGCAATTTGGGAACGGATACCCGGTGGGGATTTTCCGGGACACGTGTCGGGGAGCATCTCAACGCTGCCGATACTCTGGGAGGAATCCCGATTGCGGCTTTGCGAATGTCGAGTGCGGATCAGCGGGACCGCCACCTGGGGCTCTCCCATCACAGCGTGACAGCTTTGAGGCGGGTGGCCCGCTGCCCGGTACGCTGCCCGGTCCCGGTGCCGGGTGAGGATGCACTATGCCGCGCGGTGCCCGCTGAGGTGGGCGCGCGCCTGGCAGGACAGCTGGAGAAGCTTTTCCAGGTGCCGCACCTGGAGCGGGTGGACGTGGAGGCGGATCCGGTGGCGAGCGCCCTCGCGGATTTCCCGGTACGGTTATCCACGATGGGGCGCTCACTCACCGACGATCCCCTCAATTTCTTAGCGGCGGGCGCGGCCGGTTACGCGGCCGGGGAGCTGGTGGTGCGGGCACAGCAGAGTTGAGCTGCGCGCCTGATGGGCCGGTGGCGCGCAGCTGCGTCGTCGTTCTTATTGCGCGGCGCTACCGGTGAGATCAACGAAAGCATCAGCCGCAGCAACCGGTTCACGTAGCAGTTTCCCGGACATAAACGTGGCCATCGCTTCCCAACGCTGCGCATCCTGCACCCCGAGCGGGGTACGCCCGGCGTAAAGCTCAATGGTATTCGCGAGGACTTTTTCGGCCGCGGCGGCGTTATCCGCTTCACGCAGGGCCGGAACATGCTTCGCAGTGATCTCCACGGTTTCCTTCGGGTTGCTGCGCGCGAAGTTCACGGCGCGGTCAAGAGCTGCGAGCATACGGGTGAAATCGTCACGATGGGCCTCCACGGTGGGACGCAGCGAACCGAGTCCCACGCCTACCAGCGGCAGCCCGCCCGGAAGCATCTCAATGGTACGCACCGGCACCCCCTGGCGTTCCACGCTGGGAACATCGGAGTTGCGGAAACCGATAATCGCGTCCACTTCCCCACTGGCCAGGGCTGCGGCCTGGGTGTAGCCGATGTAGTTCACGCTGATATCTGATTCTGTCCAGTTATGTGCGGCCATGAGCGCCTGGAGAGCATAGTAGTTTTCCCCGTACGGACCGGGCAGCCCGATGCGGCGTCCAGCCAGGTCAGCCGCGCTTTGAATCGGGGAATTGGCCGGGACGATGAGGGTCACGGGATAGTCCTGGTACATCGTTGCCCAATTGACGACGTCGATGCCATTGGAGCGGCCTTCCATCATTTCATCGCCGCCGGCGAAGACCACATCCTCGCTGCCGCTAGAAAGCGCACCGAGGAGGGATTCTTGGGCGCCGTGGTGACGCAGTGTGATATCAAGCCCAGCTTCTTGGAAATAGCCCTGGTCTTCGGCCACGTAGAAGGGCGCGAATTGGATATCGGGAACGTAGGTAAGACCGACGGTGAGGGAGGCGGTGGCGCCCGCGGTAGGTTGTTGCACGGCGGCGGAGGGCGAGCTACTTTCACCGGCTTTGGTGCCGGAGCTACCTCCCGCGCATCCGGCAAGGCCGAGGGTAGCGGCTGCGAGCGTGGCGATGAGTCGTTTCATGGGTGTCCTTTCTTGCGTTGCGCTGCTGTTCGCGAGTGTCGTGCTGGGGTGCGAGCCGTGGCTTTGAGTGGCCATAGTTAACGCACCGCCGCTGTGACGTGTTTTTCGACGGTAAAGATGAGGAGATAGATACTGATGGCGGCGGCAGCCATGACGACGATAACGGCGAACATTCCGGTGATATCTCCGGTGGGTTGAGCCCGTGATAATTCGGTGCCCAGGCCCGCTCCTCCGATAATCATTTCGCCGACGACGGCACCGGTGATGGAGAGGGTGAACCCGGTGCGCAGGCCGGCCAGGATGGAGGGCGCGGCCAAGGGCACGATGATGGGGAAAAGGAGGGTGAGGCGGGCTGCGCCGTCGAGCCGAGCGGCGGCGATGACGTCACGGTCGATAGCGTGTACACCCACCGACGTGGAGACGATAATCGGGAAGATCACCATGATGGTGCACAGCACCACGATGGAGGGCATCCCGTAGCCAATCCACACGACGAGGAGGGGGGCGAGGGCGACGGCGGGGACGGCTTGCGAGGCGGCGAGGAAGGGCTGGAGTGCGCTATTGAGGAGACGCCAGCGCGCCAGGGCAATGCCGAGGGGAACACCGAGGAGGGCAGCCCAGGCGCAACCGGTGAGGGCGGCGGCGAGCGTGTTCCCGAGTGCACTGAGGAGGTAGGGCGGGTGATCGCCGATTCCGAGGAGAGCGGTGGCGAGGCGTTGCCCGACCGCACTGGGTGCGGGAAGAAGATGGTCGGGGACCACCTGGGAGCGGGTAACGACCACCCAGAGGAGAAAAACCGCGAGGAGAG
Organism: Actinotignum sp. usb-actsch-213; assembly: GCF_059085665.1. Lineage (NCBI taxonomy): Bacteria > Bacillati > Actinomycetota > Actinomycetes > Actinomycetales > Actinomycetaceae > Actinotignum > Actinotignum sp. usb-actsch-213. Next base: position 39,825 of record NZ_JBHNSQ010000034.1, on the reverse strand, counting down.
ATAGGGTGGCGGGTACCCACGCGGTGCGCGGAGACCGCGGGCGCGGGTGAGAGTTGCGGCGCACGTTGTTCACGTTCTGGTTCCTGACCTTCCCGATGGCCGGGAACTTTGAAGCCAGGAGACGCTGACGCAACGGCACGCCGAAATAGCCTAGCCGAAGTGGGGGCTTGGAGCCCCTCGATGCGCCTCCCATCCGGACTGTTACCGTCGGTTGGGGAATTCCACCCCATCGGCCACGTGCGTGGTTCGCGGACTGTTACCGCCGGTTCAGACTTTCACTGACCCCGGTGCATCGTGTTCTATATTAGCTCTTCACGTGGTGGCTTGCACCCGTTGTTAATTTGCCGCGTGCTGGCACGCGATTGTGGCTAATTCGCGAAGCTTTTCTACTTCAGTGTAGGCATCTTCCGCACGGAAAACTGCCGAGCCCGCCACGAAGTTATTAGCTCCGGCAGCCGCTGCTTGTTCGATGGTAGCGCGGGAGATACCGCCGTCCACTTGAATCCACACGTCCAGCCCAGCTGTCTCAATCGCGCGGCGGGTGCGGGTAACTTTCGGCATCATCGATTCGATGAAACTTTGCCCACCGAATCCCGGTTCTACCGTCATAATGAGGACCATGTCGAATTCGCTAAGGATGTCGATATATGGCTCGATGGGCGTAGCCGGTTTGATTGCAAGTCCAGCACGGGCGCCCTGCGCGCGTAGTTCACGAGCGAGACGCAGCGGAGCTTGGCAGGCTTCGGCGTGGAAGGTGACGGAGGCAGCCCCTGCTTCGGCGTAGGCGGGTGCCCACCGGTCGGGGTTCTCGATCATGAGGTGGGCATCGAGCGGGACCGCGGTTGCCTGTGCTGCCGCTTCGAAAATGGGCAGGCCGAGGGCGAGATTGGGAACAAAGTGATTGTCCATAATATCCACGTGCACGAAATCAGCGTTGGAGATTTTCTCCAGTTCATCAGCGAGATGCCCAAAATCGCAGTTGAGAATAGAGGGGGAAATCTTCACGTCCATGGTGATGATCCTTTCAAGAGCGCCGCGACGCTGGCGCGGATTCGGATGCGGGTTTGAGGATGCGTGCCATATACATGGCATCTGTGTGATGGATATCAGGCCACAGCTGCACGGTCATTCCACGAGAGGCAACCGGGCGCAGCGCTCGCCGGTTCGCGGTGACGGTGACGTCTCCCAGTTCCGCGCCCGCGGTGCGTTCCAAGAAGGCGGCGATGACATCGCGGGTTTCCGCGAGCACCGGGGAGCAGGTTGTGTAGAGCAATAGTCCGCCCGGACGCAGGGCGCGGTAGGCGGAGTCGAGGAGCTCGCCTTGGAGTTGCGTGAGTGTGGCCAGGTCGCTTTCTTTTTTGCGCCACCGGGCTTCGGGACGACGGCGCAGCGCACCCAAGCCAGAACACGGGGCATCCACGAGGATCCGGTCATAGCTATCCGGCTCCTGAGCGCCAATATCGCGCCCATCACCTTCGCGCAGTGCAACGGTATCCGCCCAGGGGGCAACGTTTTCTTCAACGAGATCAAGGCGGTGGGCCTGGGGTTCATTCGCGAATACGCGGGCCCCGCGCCGGGCCGCCGTGGCGGCGATAGTTGCGGTTTTCCCCCCGGGACCGGCGCACATATCCAACCAGGATTCATCCTTCCCTGAGATGGAGGCCTCCGTGACAATGTCGGAGATGAGCTGCGACCCCTCATCCTGGACACCTGCGACCCCGTCACGCACGGGCCAGAGCCGGTGCGGGTCACCGGAGTCTAGGAGCACCGCGCTGGGTACCAGGTAGGGATCTTCCCACGTCATCTTGGCCCGCTCAATCCGGGCTTTGAGGTGCTCGGGTGAAATATTGCGACAGGCTAAAGCTACTTTCGCGGGCGTGTTATTCGCTTCGAGAACGGCTTCCACTTCGGTGGAGCGCCCGGCTGCCGCGAGGGAGGATTCCAGCTGGCGCACGATCCAGCGCGGATGCGAATGCCAAACCGCCAGAAACTCTTCCCTCGATGCTGTGCTATTTTCAATAATTCCGCGCCAGGAATCCCGACGCTCGGAGACTCTCCGCAACACGGCGTTGACGAAACCGGCGATTCCTTGACCGAGTTCATTGCGGGCTAGCGCAACTGTTTCGTTAATGGCCGCGTGGGGAGGAGTTTTCAGCTCAATGAGCTGGTAGCAGCCTAGCCGGAGTAGATCGAGGACTCGCGGATCGATATCCGCGAGGGTACGACCTTGGGAACAGCGGGCGATCATGGCATCCCACCGGCCTTGAAGTCGCAAGGTCCCGTACGCCAAGTTGGTGGCGAAAGCCGCGTCGCTTCGGTTGAGATGTGCCCGGCTTACCATGCCGGGAAGGATGAGATTAGCGTAAGCATCCTCAGTATTAACGGCCCGCAATGCATCATAGGCAACGAGACGGGCGTAGTTTGATGACTGGCGGCGCGGCACCCAGCCGGCGGGACGCTCATTCATGGTGCCCCTCCTTCACTTCCGCATCGAAACGGGTGTGCTCGGTAAGGCGGGCACCGTTGAGCCAGGAGGAGGCATCCATATGGGCCTTGCCGGGCGGGGCAACCCGGCACAATTGGACGGTTCCTTCCCCGCAGCCGATAACGCCACCCGGGCCGATTTCGCCAGGTGCCAAGGTTAGGTGCGTGGCAGAAGTGTCAGGCACAACTATGCGCACTGACTCGATCTTGAAACGTTGCCCGTTGAGGGTAGTCCAGGCCCCGGGGGCAGGGTTGGCGGCGCGAACCCGATCCGCGATGCGTTGGGCGGGCCACTCCCAATTGACTCGCGCCCAGGAAGAATCGAATTGGGGTGCGAGGGTAACTTCCCCCATTTGCGGGTGTGCCTGGGCTTTACCGGCGGCAATGGCATGGAGAGTATCGCTCAATTGGCGCGCCCCGGATTGTGCCAGACGGGCCAGCAGTTCTCCAGCGGTTTCTTCCGCCCCGATTTGGGTAGCTGCACTCGCGAACACGGGGCCGGTATCAAGGCCTTGTTCAATTTGGAAAACACTGGTTCCGGTGGTGCCATCACCCGCTGCGATGGCGTAATTGACCGGCGCGGCTCCGCGCCAGCGCGGCAGAAGGGAGAAATGCAGGTTCAGCCAACCGTGGCGCGGGACCGTGAGGAGGGCTGGCGGAATGATGAGCCCATAGGCAACTACCGCCACGGCTTCGGGGGCGAGCTGAGCGATCTGGTCCTGGACCGCGCTGTCCTTTAACGTAGAAGGTGTGAGCACAGGAAGGCCCAGCTCTGTCGCCACGCGATGGACCGGTGAGGGAGTTAGCACGCGTTTGCGCCCTTGGGGCGCGGGAGCGCGGGTGAGTACTCCAGCGATATCGAAACCTTCATGATGTAGGAGCTCTAAGGCCGGAACCGCTGTCTCCGGTGTGCCTGCGAATAATATTCTCACGTATCAATCCTACCTAGTTCTTTTCTTAGCCTATTCGAGCACGGATGGTTATTTCTAACCTTCATTGATTACAGCGGCGGGTTAACCTGTAAGCGCAGTGAGCCACCCAGCCGCTGGGCAGAGTAGGCACCGTAAGTTTTTCGCGTCTGACGGGTGAGAGTAATACCCCGCGCGAGTTCCGCCCGAGCATAGACGGTGATCTCTCCTGGGCGTGCCCCCGGTACCGGGCCGAGCAGCACTATCCCGGAGGCTAGCTCGAAGGCTCCGCCGGCCAGTAGATCTGCTTCTGTTTCTTTCTTATTTTCGAGCCGCGATTCCCGGGGACCAGCCTCACGCGAAAACTGGGTAAAGAGATGGGGATCTTCCTCTCCCACACGACGATAGAGGGCCGCTCGCAACATGGCCAGGTAGGTACGCACATCCTCGCTGGCTCCTGAGATGCCTACCCAGGTGGCGGTGGGAGGCAAATCCAATTCGGCCCGTTGCTCAAGTAACTCAGCGGCATATTCACCCAGTTCCCATTGCGCTAGCCGATTGAGAAGTGCAGGAGGTGCTCCCCCGGCCACCAGCATATGGCCACCTTCTCCGGCTGAACGAACCCGGGCCGCAACTCGCGCAAGCACCCGAATAAAACGCGTTTCAGCGCCGAGACCTTCTCCGAGGAGGTAGCGTGCATCCAACACCAGCGCAGCGGAGAATCCCCTTTCGGCCTCCGGTTCCGCACCCGGTGTTGCCACCACAATGCGTGGGCGCTGGGAGACGCGCCCAATAATTCCCTCCGGAGAGTGCGATCCGGAAAGAATAATGCCAACACCGGGAAAAGCCCGCCCGATTTCCTCCGCGGTACGTGCTGAACCGATTCGGACAGCTCGCAGCTTTCCGTTCTGGCAGTGCGGACACCGCCAGGGCTGCACTCGCACCCCGCAGCGCTGGCAGCGCAGCGCTTCGTGTGCGGTACGCTGAGCCAGGTTCCCTCCGCATATCGAACACAGAGCACGCTCCCCGCAATAGGTGCAGCACAGCACCGGGATATACCCGCTCCGCGGCACGAGGATAAGAACCGGTCCGTCTTCCAGAGCTCGCCGCAGAATAGGGAATGCAGGTTGGGGCAAGCGCAAGTGATCCGCTTCTCCCCCGGGCCACTGGTGCGGGCCTGAAATATGCGGAAGCGCGACGCGGCGTGCGGCCACGGTGCCATCCAACAAGGTGATGCGGTGTTCGGAAAGCAGCTGGGCGCATTCTTCGCTCACATAAGGAGAAAAAACTAGAAAAGCAGCATGTTCACGCCGAGCACGTTCCAGTACCACGTCACGTGTTGCGAGATAAGGTGAGCGAATATCACGCAAGGTTGAGGCTGCATCATCCATGATGACCGCCAGTCCAAGATCCGCGAGCGGCGCCCAGGCCGCCCCGCGGGTGCCTACCACGATGCGGGTTTGCCCCGATAGCACTGCCAAAAAAGCACGGTAGCGTTTTTCATGTGCTTCCTCGGATACCATGAGAGTGGGATTTTCGCCTACCCGGGAGGCGAGTGTAGCCTGCAGTGCTCTGGCAGCCCGGGTAGTGGGAACAACCAGTAGGACGCTGCGCCCGGCGTGCCGCACCGCCTGTACTGCGCGAACCAAAACCTCTACTCCCCCGGCGGGCCCGGGTAGGGCAGCCATGCAAGCCCGCACGGCTTTCCCTTCCCCCAGTGCCGCGAGGAATTCTGGTCCACCCCGATAGGCTTCCCAAGGTCCCGGTTCAGGAGCCGCGTGAGAGCTGGCCAAGGGGATGGTTTCTTGGGTAGAGGCCAAGAATTCTTTAGCGGCCCGCGCATGCCGTTCCGGGATAGCGGTCCGCAATATGTCAGCGACTGTTCCGGCATACTTATCAGCAAGAGTACGGGCAACCGCATACACCGATGCAGTAAGCACGGGGTATTCCGAGACCACCCTGTACAGGGGGCGCAGCCGCCCGCTGCCTTCCGTAATACTATCCCGAGCAACGATAAATCCGCCTACCCGCTGCGCGCCGAGATCTACCACGACCCGGGTTCCCACCCGGGCACTATCCGCGAACTTTTCGGGGACAAGGTAGTCGAATACTCGATCCATATGAGGCTGGGAATGGAGCACCTGAACATGCGCGACGGGATTGGGTACCTTGGAGCGCACGCGGGTGCGTACCGGGCGCGCTTCGAGAAGGGCGCCTTGCTCCCCCACAAGGGGAAGGGCATCGAAATCAAAGAGTGTGCTCTCCATGCAACCTAGGATATCCCGGCCCCACGACAGAAAAATCCGACGTCAAGCCTCGGGCTCTAGATAGCTCTAGATAGCTCGGAGCAGTTCTTCAACCCGGTCCGTTTTCTCCCAGGTGAATTCAGGAAGTTCCCGCCCGAAGTGACCGTAAGACGCCGTCTTAGCGAAAATCGGCCGCTTGAGTTCCAGGGAATCAATAATCGCCGCGGGACGAAAATCGAAAACCTTCTGAACCGCGTTTTCAATACGGCCGAGTTCTTCTGTTTCCGTCCCGAAAGTATCCAGACGCACAGAAACCGGATGCGCCCGCCCAATGGCGTAAGCCAGCTGGAGTTCGCACCTGGTAGCCAGCCCGGCCGCAACCACATTCTTGGCTGCCCAACGCGCCGCGTAGGCCGCGCTGCGATCCACCTTGGAGGCATCTTTTCCAGAGAAAGCCCCACCGCCGTGGCGGGCCATTCCACCGTAAGTGTCCACGATGATCTTCCGCCCGGTTACACCGGCGTCACCCATCGGTCCGCCCACTACGAAACGCCCGGAGGGATTAACGAGAAGCACGAATTTATCGGTATCGATATCGATATTTTCTTCTTCGAGAACGGGCGTCACCACGTGGTCACGCAGCGTTTCCGTCAGCCAGTCGCGTTGTACATTTTCGTCGTGCTGGCTGGAGATAACCACGGTATTGAGGGCCACGGGCCGCGCACCTTCGTAGTCAATAGTGACCTGAGTTTTACCATCGGGGCGCAATCCGGGGACGACGCCTTCACGGCGCACCAGCGCGAGACGTTCGGCGAAGCGGTGGGCGAGCAGAATGGGCGCGGGCATGAGCGTTTTACTCTCATTGCAGGCATAACCGAACATGAGCCCCTGATCTCCGGCTCCCTGCAGGTCGAAATGATCGTATTCTGCCTCGCTGCTTTCCCGCCGTTCCAGCGAGGTATTAACACCGGCGGCAATATCCGGACTTTGTTCATCGATGGAGATCGTTACGCCGCAGGAGTTTCCGTCAAAGCCTACCTGCGAGGAGTTGTACCCGATCCCGGTCACAACATTGCGGATAATATGAGCGATATCCGCGTAAGCATCCGTGGTCACTTCACCGGCCACGTGCACCAGCCCCGTCGTCACCATCGTCTCCACGGCAACGCGCGAATTCTCATCCGACGCAAGCAGCGCGTCAAGGATGGAGTCAGAGATGAGGTCACACACCTTGTCGGGGTGTCCTTCCGTGACCGATTCGGACGTGAACGGTTGCCGGTAATGCATCGTATCCCCTCGCTATAAATTGAAACTACTTAGTCACTATTAGTCACCAGCTCCTGCCAGGTAAGGCAAGCCTTATTCTATACGTGCTCGGTGGTGAAATGATCGGCTATAAGGCCCGCGATGAGAACAGCCATCTGAGCTTTGCTGCCCGCGCCGCTCGCAACGATCTCACCGGCCGGGGTGACCACAGTGATCTCAGTGGGCACCTCACCAAATCCTGTTTTCTCCCCAACTCGATTGATCACAAGTAAATCAGCGCCTTTACGCCGCGCTTTTTCCCGTCCATAATCTAAGACGCTTCCGCCTGCGTCCCCTGTTTCCGCGGCGAAACCCACGATGAGCTGCCCCGGGCGGCGGCGCCGGTGGGAAATATCAGCCAAAATATCCGGATTTTCTACCAGTTCGACGACGCGTTTGCCGCTGCCGTCTTTTTTCTGTTTACTTGCAGCGGGTTCGGCCGGGCGAAAATCAGCAACCGCTGCGCTCATGACCACGCCGTCCGCATTCTTCACCCGCGCGAGAACGGCTTCGTGAAGATCACGAGCCGAACTAACCGGAACAATCTCAGCACCCCGAGCAAGTGCGGTAATATCACGGGCTACATGGGCCGCCAGTACCGTCACCCGCGCCCCGCGCTCGAGCAAAGCCCGAGCGATTTCCAGACCAAAACGCCCCGAAGAGCGGTTGCCGATAAAACGCACCGGGTCAAGGGCTTCGTGGGTACCACCCGCTGTGACAAGGATGTGCCGCCCGCACAGCGAGGCCTGTTCCGCACTGCCCGGTGCCGCACCTACTTTCGGGTGCGCTCCGGTGAGCATCTCCCAGGATTGTACAAAAATCTCTTCCGGTTCCGGCAGTCGGCCCGGACCGGAATCCGCTCCGGTGAGTTGCCCGCTAGCGGGTGGAATAATATGTACCCCGCGAGCCTGCAGCACCGCAATATTTTCTTGAGTAGCCGGATGCTCCCACATTTGGGTATGCATCGCGGGTGCCATCACCACCGGGCATTGGGCCACCAGCAGGGTATTGAGAAGAAGGTTATCAGCTATTCCCGCCCGGGCCTTCGCAATCGTATTCGCAGTTGCCGGGGCGACCACAACCAGGTCGGCTTCTTTTCCGAGCCGAACATGCGCGACTTCATCAGCATGTTCACTGGTCCGAACAAGAACAGGATGATGTGTCAGAGCTTCCCATGTGGTGGCCCCAACCATCTCCAAGGCGGCCGGGGTGGGAATAACGTGCACATCCGCACCGGCTTTTACGAAGAGCCGGACGAGGTAGGCCGCCTTATAGGCGGCGATACCTCCGGTTACACCGATAACGACGCGCGGTGCGTGCTCTACTTTTCGTCCAGCTGCCATTCGAGCTTGTCCTCGGCGATTTCACGCAGCGCGATGGACAGGGGCTTTTCTTCCGGTTCCGCCGAGACAAGCGCACCGTAATGCTCGATATTGCCGTCCCCGCGCGCCATTTCCTGCTTGTAGGAGTTGATCTGACGCGCACGATCCGCTGCAAGCACGCACAGTGCGTACTTTGAGTCAATCTTCGCGAGAAGATCGTCAATAGGCGGATTGGTAATGCCTTCGGGTTCCGGAACAGTTCCGAACATGTAGTTCCCTTCTGGATAAACGCGGTACCGCACATGGGCACCACCGTGAAGCTTCGGCCTTTTATTCTAACGCTTCGGGGCAATAAGGTCGAGAATTTCACCGGTGGCACGTGCCACGGTGTCATTAACGACGACGGCATCAAACTCCCCCTGGGCAGCTAATTCACGCCGCGCGGTCTCCAGACGACGCTCGATAGCCTCCTCCGTTTCGGTACCGCGGCCGCGCAACCGCGCCTCAAGTTCCTGGAACGACGGCGGTGCTAGGAAAATCTGGAAGGCTTCGGGCAGCGACTGGCGAACTTGGCGCGCCCCTGCCAGATCAATTTCAAGAAGCGGAATTTTTCCGGCTGCGTATGCATCCAGCACGGGTTGCCGCGGGGTCCCGTAACGGTGCTTCCCGTGAACGATAGCCCATTCGAGCATCTCCCCACTTTCCACGAGGTGATCGAAGTGCTCATCATCCACAAAGAAGTAGGATTCCCCTTCACGTTCCCCCGGGCGAGGCGCGCGCGTAGTGGCAGAAATAGAGAGCCAAACACGCGGTTCCTGCGCGAGCAGCTGCGCAACTACGGTTCCCTTTCCTACCCCGGAAGGGCCGGCAAGCACGCAAATACGGCGATGTTCCTCAGACGTCATGACATTTATTGTGCCACAGCAATACGACACAAATTTCCGGCGCTAGAGCCCTCATCAGTCGCCAAGAGTCGTTTACTTTGGCCCCTGACGAAGCTATTAACCGAAAAGCGCGATGAGGGCCGCGGTTTGATGTACGCCCAGTCCGCGCACGCGCCGGGAAGGAGCAATCCCAATATCGGCCATGGCCCGCGCGGCCTTGGCTTCACCGATACCCGGAAGTGCCCGCAGCAACACGCTGGCACGGGTACGTGCAATGACCGGATCATCGCGCTGAGCCAAAACCTCCGAAAGGTGCAGCTGCCCTGATTTCAGTTGCTGCAACAGTTCCGCGCGGCGCCGCCGTGTTTCGGCGGCCTTATCCAAAGCTGCGAGACGCTGCTCCGAAGTAAGTGGTGGTACCTCCACAGTGTCCCCTTTCTAGCGCATCAGATATACCCTGGTGCTCATAACAATTCCGTCAACATCAGTCACGGCGACGCTGACGCTACGAAACTTCCTCGTCTTGTTAGTAGCGTAGAGCGAAATAGTCCTAAATAATATAAGGAGCCACGCCCTTGTTTTTTTATAAAACCATCGCGGCAGGTCGGCGCCGCGGCTTGTGACGAAGTTCGCGGCGGGCAGCGGCTTCCGGGTAGGCTACAGCCATGGAAACAGCCCGGATTGACGTATGGCTCTGGAGTGTGCGCCAGTGCAAAACCCGTTCGCTGGCCACGTCTGAATGCAAGGCGGGTCACGTGCGCATCAACGATGAACCGGCCAAGCCCGCCGCGAAGGTCCATGTTGGTGATGTGGTGCGCTACCGGGTGGAAGGTTTTGATCGGATTCTTAAAGTCACCGGGATTATTACCAAGCGGACGAGCGCTCCGCTAGCTCGGGAGAATTACGAGGATCTCACCCCGGTGCGGGAAAAAATTTATCTACCTGTTATGCGGCGCGAGCCTGGCAGCGGCCGGCCCACCAAGAAAGAACGGCGCGAACTCGACCGATTGTTCGGCCGCAATTCCAATTATGGCCGCCGGTAAGCTTCCGGGAGTTCAGGGGTTCATCGTCATCGTTTAACAGCACAAGCCGTATATCAAGCACAAAAATGGCGAGTTTCCGTGACATCAATTCACGGAAACTCGCCATGAGTTACTGGTGGACCGGGAAAACTCTTATTCTTCGGTGCTGACCCGCGCGGCTTCGGGGTCATCCAGCTGACCGGTGCGGATAGCGGCGATCAGACCGGCTTCATCGGATTCCGAAGAGTCGCTTTTTTCGCCAGATTCTACCGCGCTGGCGGCGTCGTCGTTCTGAAGAATAGGTGCGTTCCCGCTTTCCTCGCGTTCGCGGATATCGGCAGCCTTGTTGAGCACGCCCATCACAAAACCGACCGAGCGATCCGTGGAGAATTCACGCACGAGGTTCGTCCATTCCACAATAACGGCGCCGCGGAAGGTCCCCAGGTACATGAGTTCGGCAACCGCACCGCGCAAAGCGCTGCGATCCACCGCGTTCATGCGTTCGAGTGACCAGTCCTCCGAGGAAGCCTCAATGAGGGTATCCACCTGCGACATTTGCTGCGCGTAAGCTGTCACGATCTGCGAACCAAATTCCCCGATGGGAACCTGGGCGGTAGAGATACGCTGGCGCTCGGCAAGAAGCTCGAGGATGCCCGTTTCCGAGGTGATGTTTTTTTCATCAGCTTCGAAAAGCACATCCAAGGCTCGATGACGCTGGGTGGAACGGCCTGTGGACCGGCGTTTCTTCTGTTTAGCCATTAGTCATTCGCCCGGGAAATGTATTCACCGGTGCGCGTATCAACCTTAATCTTGTCCCCAATATTGAGGAAGAGCGGCACCTGGAGTTCGTACCCGGTCTGCACCGTAGCCGGCTTGGTGCCGGCATTAGAACGGTCACCCTGGAGACCCGGTTCGGTTTCCGTCACTTCGAGAATCACCGATGCGGGGAGTTCCACGAACAGTACATTACCTTCGTGGAAAGCGACGATGGCCTTCTGGTTCTCCAGCAGGAAGTTCGCCAGATTACCCATGACCTCAGCGGTAACCGGAACCTGTTCGTAGGTATCCTCATCCATGAAGATGAAATCGGTGCCGTCATGATAGAGGTACTGCATATCGCGGCGGTCCACGGTGGCGGTTTCGACCTTAATGCCCGCGTTGAGGGTGCGATCTACGGTCTTACCGGAGAGGACATTCTTCAGCTTGGTCCGCACGAAAGCGGGGCCCTTGCCCGGCTTCACGTGCTGGAACTCAACAACCTGCCACAGCTGGTTGTCGAATACCAGGACCATGCCATTCTTCAAATCATTGGTTGTTGCCACAAGGTATCCTTTCACAAATAGTCCTCCCCAAGTTTACACGGGGAGTTTCATCTTTGCGACGCGGCCATATTTTCGGCCGTTGCTGCACTTCCACCGGCGGACACGACCCTCATCTTCCGTATCTCGCGCTAGCTTTCCTTAGCGCCCTCGCCGTATGTCTCCAAAGCCGCGCGAATCCGGCGCACCACCCGGTGCGGCGAACCCCCGTCGGAAGTTACCGTCACGCTTGCCACGTCGCGGTAGAGCGGAGTGCGTTCCCGGTCGAGTTCGCGTAGCCGCGCCGCAGGATTATCCTCGAGGAGCGGGCGGCGAGTGCGCGAGCCGGTAATACGCCGCACCAGAATATCCATACGTGCTTCGATCAGGACCACGGGATAGCCCCGGAGTGCTTGCCGGGTGGCACCGCTCAAAATAGCGCCTCCTCCCAGGGAGAGCACACCGTCAAAATTCGCGAGGGTACGCGCGATAACATCGGCTTCTAGCCTGCGGAATCCTTCTTCTCCCACCGTCTGGAAAATCTCCGGGATGCTCTGCCCCGTTTCGCTGACGATAAGAGCATCCGAATCTGCAAAGGGAAGTTGAAGATCTTTGGCCAGCAGCTTTCCCACGGTCGATTTGCCCACTCCAGGCATGCCGACCAAGACTGCCCGCACGCTCATCGGCGTTCCTCCGGGATGCGATCCAGGTAGGCGCGCACCGCCGCCTGGGTATCACCCAGGGTGTCGCCTCCGAATTTATCCTGGATTGCTTCCGCGAGAACCAGCGCCATCATCGCTTCGCAGATGACCGCCCCGGGAACCACAGCACTTGCATCACTGCGCTGGTGCAGCGCGGTAGTGGCTTCCCCGGTTTCAGTATCGATGGTGCGCAGGGCCCGCGGGACGGTGGAAATAGGTTTGAAAGCAACCCGTACCCGAATCGTTTCACCATTGGACATGCCGCCTTCGATTCCACCCGCACGATTGGTCAGGCGTCGCACGCCTTCTGCTGTGCGCACGATCTCATCATGGGCCTGGCTGCCGAGCCGGCCTGCGGTAGCGAATCCATCTCCGATTTCCACGCCTTTAACCGCTTGAATCGACATCATGGCCCGGGCCAGTTCCGCGTCGAGTCGCCCGTAAGGTGTTGCGTAACTACCCAGTCCCTGCGGCACGCCATAGGCGAGAACTTCGACGACGCCGCCCAGGGTGTCCCCCGCATTCTTCGCCCGATCAACTTCCGCCATCATGGCCCGCGCAGTATCCTCATCCAGACAGCGCACCGGCGAGATATCAAGAGCTGCAGCATCGGCTGGCCCAGGAACAATCCCTGAGGTATCACTCACGCTACCGAGCGCCACCACGCGGGAAAGGATAGTGATTCCGGCGCTTTGGTTCGCGTACTCGCGGGCAATAGCACCCAGGGCCACCCGGGCCGCAGTTTCCCGAGCCGAAGCGCGTTCAAGGACGTTTCGAGCATCGTTATGGTCATATTTGTTCATACCGGTGAGATCAGCATGTCCGGGCCGGGGCGCGGTGAGGCGTTTATTCCGGGCAAGTTCTTGGCTATCTCCCCGCCCGGCATTGCGCAGCAGGGCTTCGGGTGGAACCGGATCAACAGACATAACCGCTTCCCATTTGGGCCATTCCGAATTCTCAATGACGAGCGCGATGGGCGAACCGAGGGTGGATCCATGCCGCAATCCGGTGAGAACGTGCAGTTTGTCCTGTTCGAATTTCTGGCGGGCACCGCGCCCATAGCCGAGCCGGCGGCGGGCCAAGTGATCCCGAATGGTATCTGAACTCAGGCTCAAGCCCGCTGGGATTCCCTCAATAAGCGCCACGAGGGCTGCTCCGTGGGATTCCCCCGCTGTTGACCACCGAATCATCCGCGTCCTTCCCCGTTCCCTATGTTCATAGTTCCCGTTACCGATCTCGGCCACCCGTGCTGATACTACAGCGGTAACGGGTTCCAGTTCGCCCGCTACGACCCGGAGGTGCCGGGGAGACGGGCGCCTCCCTATCCTAGCCCGGCCAACCACGCGAGGGCGCCACCGCCCATGAGCCACGGCCCGAGCGGCACCGCATCGGCCAGGGTGAGCCGGGCGCTCAACACCCGTACCGCGGCGAAAATACCCGCGCCCGCAACGCTGAGAAGCAAGACCAGACCGAGCTGTGAGCCCGTCCACCATCCCAGCACGATAAGCATTTTGACATCACCCCACCCGAGCTGCGCGAGGCGATGCGCCACATAGCCGCCCAGGCCGGCCACGGCTCCGATACCGATATTCTCCCACTGCCCGCGCAGCGCTATTCCCGTGAGCGCCGCTCCCCCGGCCGCGGCCAGCAACGGATCGGGAAGGAGCTGCACCCGCGCGTCCACCACCGCGGCAAGCGCCAGGCACGCCCCGCACACGGCCTCGCAAAGAAGCGCAAGCACACCGGTACTCAGGAACGCTCCGGCGCCCAGGTACGCGCCGGCAGAGCTAGCCGCACCCGCTTCCATAACCTGGTTCCCACCGCCAAGCGCACCTACCGAACGCGACCATCCCAAGCCCGCCCAGCAGAGGCTCACACCCAGCATGAGCAACACCGCTACCGGTGGGCTGAGGGTACCGCGCAGAATGCGCTCGCGGGAAAAGAAGGGCATGCCCTCAGGTTACGAATGCCCCAGCATCTGAACCAGCCCCAGCCTGCGCCCTGTGGATAGCACAGCCGTTTGGGCAGCCTGGGGATAAATTCGGGCACCGACACATCGATATGTGTCAGATTGCCACGGCGCCGTCGTACCTATACGCGGCTACGCTAGTGGTCCTTTTTCTCTCCGTCCGGGTGTGCGGCGTACCATTCGCGGAACTCGGCCTGGAAACGCATCTGTTCCTCGTAATCGGCCGTGAATTTCGTTTCTCCGGTTTCCAGATTGACCGTGGTGAAATAGAGCCAATTACCTTCGGCCGGATTAACCGCCGCCTCAATGGCTTCCACACCGGGTGCCCCGATAGCGGTGGGCGGTAGGCCCTTCACCCGGTAGGTGTTATAGGGATTCTCCGCATCCAATTCAGCCCGGGTGGGTACCCCGCCGGATTTGCCAACCCCGTAAAGCACGGTGGAATCCATCTGTAGGCGCCCCGCTACTTCCGGGGCATTATCCCCGAGTCGGTTCTCAATGACACGGGCAACTTTCGGGTAATCTGCCGGATGCCCTTCGCGTTCCACGATGGACGCAGTAGTGAGCACTGCCTGCCACCGACTCCGTTCCGCACCGCTGGCTTCCAGGCGCCCCACCTGAACTTCTACCATCTGCTGGAGTGCCTCGGTCACCGTGGTATTCGGATCAAAATCATAGGTGGCGGGCGCCAGCCAACCTTCCACGTTCCCGCCGGCTTCCGCGGGTAGACCGATAGCTGCGGCGTCGTTCATCGCATCTTCGACCACACCGACATCAATATCCATGAGGTTACCGAGCCGGTCACGCACCTGCCATTTGGTAAATCCTTCGGGAATCGTCACTTTAATCGTGGCGGCATTGGCCGGGTCCAGTAGCGCGGAAAGCGCGGCCGATGCCGACATCTGTTCACGCAGGGTATAAGCCCCAGCCTGGATGCCCGTGGAGCGCGGATCCCGGGAAAATACGTCAATAAATGCGCCTTCGGTGGCCACGATATTTTTCTCGGCGAGTACCGCGGCGATCTGGCGCCCGGTAGCCCCTTCTGGAATCCGCACCACCACCTGGCCGGTTCCTTCTCCGCTGTAGTCACGCACGGTATCAGAGCTGTGCAGCAGGCGCGGGAAGAAAATAACAGCCGCAGCGGTGAGCGCGGTGACAAGCAAAACAGTAATAATTCCGGTGGTGATGCGCTTACGTCGGCGCAAGCGGGCACGCTCAGTACGCCGCGCAGCAGCCCGACGCCTCGCCTCCGCAGCATTGCGGCCTTCTGAATTTCGCCCCGATGGACCACGCCCCGCCGGTACCCGCCCGGAACTTCCGCGCCCCTGCGAGCCGCGTCCGTAGGGATGACTTCCGCGTGCCCCGCCTCGCGGCGCAGTGCCGCGCTGGGAGCCACCTCCGTGAGAGCTGCGCCGCGCACCCGATTGGCGACGGCGCGGGATGTCGGCGTCATCCGCACTCAAGCGGTCAAAAACGTCACTCATTATCGCCTTTCGCTTCGCTTTGCGCTTCGGTCTGTGCCGCCACAAGTTCGCCGGCGGGTGCGCCGGTGAGCCTCTCTGCTTCCAACGCATTATTAAGAATAACGGTCGCCGCAACCTGGTCAACAACGGCACGGTGGCTCCGCGAGCTGCGCCCGGCCTGATGCAATTGAGCATGGGCGGCCACCGTGGAGAGCCGCTCGTCGAATAAGCGTACCGGAACCGGGGCGATACGCCGGGCTAAACGCCGCGCCCACCTGCGCGAATACCGTGCGGAGGCCCCTTCGCTCCCGTCCATATTGCGCGGCAGCCCCACGATGACTTCCATGGCACCGCGCTCGCGCACCTCGCGAGCAACTTCACTCACGTCCGTGCCGTTCGCCGGGAGCGTGGCGACCGGAGTGGCGAGGATGCCGTCACTATCGCAACTGGCCACGCCGGTACGCGCCCGTCCTACGTCCACTCCGATCCGCACGCCTCGCCGCATTAGCCGCGCAGCTCCGCTTCCAGAACCGCGAGGGCATCATCCAGCTTGGTCACATCCGAACCACCGCCCTGCGCGAGATCCGGCTTACCGCCGCCGCCCCCGCCCAGGATCTTGGCCGCGCGGGAAACCAGCGCTCCGGCCTTTATCCCGGCACTGCGCGCCGCTTCGGAAGCCGCCACCACGATGAGGGGCCGCTCATTGCTAATCCCGGTAATAATGACGATGAAATCCTCGGAGGGGGCCAACCGCCCCCGGATCTCCGTCGCGAGTACCCGCAGGTCATCCGCGCTGTCTACCACGCCAAGATGGGCGCGATAGAGGGTGCGGCTACCCAGGTGCACACCCTGGGAAATAACCGTGTCCACCTGCGCCACAATATCTTTTTGACGCAGCGCCGCGATTTGCTTTTCAGCTGCCTTGAGCTTGCCGAGCATGGTATCGATGCGCTCGGGAAGATCCTCCGGGCGCACCCCCATCATCGCGGTGAGCTGGGAAACCAGCGCGCGTTCACGTGCTCCCTGCGCGTAGGCGCTTTCACCCACGAGCGCGTCAATACGGCGCACCCCCGAACCGATGGACGATTCGCCCAGCACGGTAATCATCCCGATTTCACCGGTATTGGCCACGTGGGTGCCGGCGCAGAATTCCCGCGACCAGGCATCATCAATGGACACCACCCGCACGATATCGCCGTATTTCTCTCCGAAGAGCATTTGCGCCCCGAGTTTCTTGGCTTCTTCAATCGGGTATTCCGCCCACGTGACTTCCAGGTTTTCCTGGAGACGTTCATTGGCACGGGCCTCGATTTGCGTCATAACGTCCACCGGGATTTGCGAACCGTGCCGGAAATCGAAACGCAGCCGCGAGGGAGCATCCTCGGACCCGGCCTGGGTGGCCTGCTCCCCGATAAATTCGTGGAGCACCTTGTGGATCATATGGGTTGCGGTATGCGCCTGGGCGATCCGGTGGCGGCGTAGGGTATCGATTTGCGCGTGGACGATGTCACCCACCGCGATGGTCCCTTCGGTAAGCGAACCGCGATGCACATGCAATCCCTTGACGGGCGCCTGGACGTCAACGACGTCGAACATACCGCCCCCGGCGACGCTAATGGTACCGTGATCGGCCAGCTGCCCGCCCATTTCGGCGTAGAAGGGGGTCTTGTCCAAAATAACATCGGCATCGGAAGGCGCCGTAACCGCGGGTACCGGCACCCCGTTTTCAAGGATGGCCACCACGCGTGCTTCCGCAGCCTTTTCGAAGTAGCCGAGGAAGGAGGTGGGCCCGCCCTGCGCATCGAGAATCTCGTGGTAGACATGCGCGTCCACATGCCCGGTCTTCTTCGCCTGCGCATCTGCCCGCGCGCGTTCACGCTGCTCGGTCATGAGGGCCCGGAAGCCCTTTTCGTCCACAGCCACGCCCTTTTCGGCCGCCATTTCCAAGGTGAGGTCGATGGGGAATCCGTAGGTGTCGTGCAGCGTGAAAGCCGCTGAGCCGGGAATAATCACCTTGCCGGTATGCGGCGTGCTCTTTGCCGAATCCACGGCCGCCGCGAAAATCTGTTCGCCGGTGGCCAGGGTACGCCGGAAAGCAGCTTCTTCTTCCACCGCCACCTGGTGAATCTGCCCGAAGTTTTCCTCCAGATCGGGGTAGGACTCCTTCATGGCGTTCTTCGAGGTTTCCACCAGGTCACCGAGGACCGCGGCATCCACCCCGAGCAAACGGACCGAACGGATAGCGCGCCGCATGAGCCGGCGCAGCACGTAGCCGCGTCCGTCATTACCCGGGCGCACGCCGTCGTTGATAAGCATCATGGCCGAGCGCACGTGGTCGGCGATCACGCGCATGCGAACGTCATCTTCTTCATTCGCGCCGTAGGTACGCCCGGTGAGTTCCTGGGTGCGGGCAATAACCGGCCAAACCTCATCGGTTTCGTACATGTTATTTTTGCCCTGGAGCAGGAAGGCGATACGCTCCAGGCCCGCGCCGGTATCGATAGCGGTTTGGTCCAGTTCCCCGAGCAGCGGGTAGTCGCTTCCGGAGCCTTCCCCGCGCCGGTACTGGTCGAAAACAAGGTTCCACACTTCCAGGTAGCGGTCCCCGCCCGGGTCCACGGTCCCACCCACGGCGTCCGGGCCGTATTCGGGGCCGCGGTCGTAATGAATTTCCGCGCAGGGGCCGGCCGGCCCGGGCTGGCCCGTGGACCAGAAAATTTCTTCCCGGGTCAGCTTGACGATATGGGCCGGATTGACGCCCACCTCAACGAGCTTGTTGAAGGAGACCTCATCTTCTTCCCAGATGGTCACCCATATGCGCTCGATGTCCAGGCCGTAGCCGCCTTCTTCCAGCGGCGCGCACAGCAGCCCAAAGGCCAGGTCGATAGCGCCTTCTTTGAAGTAGTCCCCGAAGGAGAAATTGCCGCACATCTGGAAGAAAGTACCGTGCCGCGTGGTTTTACCAACGTTATCGATGTCATTGGTACGGATGCACTTCTGTACCGAGGCTACCCTCGGCCACGGAGCTCGCTGCGTTCCCACGATATAAGGAATGAAGGGAACCATGCCGGCAATCGTGAACAAAATGGAGGGATCGGGCGACACGAGGGGCACGGACGGCTCAATATGATGGTCGTGCTTCGCGAAGTAATCCAGCCAGCGCCGGCGAATCTCAGCGGTGCGCATACGTATTTGTCTCCTTATGGCTTATGTGGCCGTTGCGACCACGCACCTATGGTACAGGCTCTCCCGCCCGGTATTTTCGAGGCGCGGGCGGGAGTGGCTTATTTTTACGACGACGCCGCAGCTACCTGCGTGGGCGCGACAAACAGCGGCGGGCATCGCTTTCACATAGCTAAAAGCTATGAAATAAAGGAAGGGCACACCTTTCCGGGTGCACCCTTCCTCAAGTCCCACATCTTTAGCGGGAGTAGTATTCGACGATCATCTGGACGTCAGCCTGGACCGGAACTTCCACGCGGCGCGGGCGGCGCACCAGAGTGAACTTCAGCTTCTCCAGATCAACATCGAGATATTCAGGAACCGCGGGGAGCACATCGCGGTGCGCACCCTGCGCAGCCACGAGGAACTGCGGGGAAGCCTGCGACTTCGGCTTGACCTGCACCACCTGACCCGGAGTCACGCGGTAGGACGGGAGGTTGACGATCTTGCCGTCCACCATAACGTGGGAGTGGCCCACAACCTGACGAGCCTGCGCGATGGTACGCGCAAAGCCGGCGCGCAGCACCAGGGCATCCAGGCGCATTTCCAGCAGCTCCACGAGGTTTTCACCGGCCAGACCATCCTGGCGGCGCGCTTCTTCCCATACGCGGCGCATCTGCGCTTCGCGGATGCCGTACTGGGCGCGCAGCCGCTGCTTTTCCTTGAGACGAACCGAGTAGTCGGAATCCTTGGTGCGGCCACGGCCGTGCTCACCGGGACGGTAGGGGCGGCGCTGCATATAGCGCTCCGCCTTCGGGGTGAGGGCGATGCCCAGGGCGCGCGACTGACGCACGGCCTTACGAGAACGATTTCCTGCCATTGATAATCTCCTGTAGATGTACGTTCCAGCGCCGGGCGGCGCCGGTTCGGGGCCAACACAATCGGCTAAGACCCCAGGTGTTACTTCTCGCAAAGCAACCGAACTAGTGTATCAGTTCTCCCGGCCGAGCACCTCGCGGTTATGTGCCAGCCTCGGAGTGATATTGGCCTCGTAGCCGCGGGTGGTGGGTTCGTAATAGCGAGTACCTTCCAAGCCCTCCGGCATAAATTGCATAGGAGCGATACCTTCCTCATAGTCGTGGGCGTAACGGTACCCCTCCCCGTAGCCCTGTTCAGCTGCGCCTTTGAAAGAGGCATTGCGCAGCGCGAGGGGTACCGGGGCGCTTTTCCCAGCCCGCACATCGGCAATAGCGGCATTAATAGCGCGGTAGGCCCGGTTTGATTTTGGGGCAGTGGCCAGGTGGACCACGGCTTCCGCCAGGATAATCCGCGCTTCAGGCATGCCCACCAGAGCCACGGCCTGGGCCGCCGCGGTGGCGGTTTGCAGCGCGGACGGATCGGCCATTCCCACATCTTCAGCCGCGGAAATCATGAGGCGGCGCGCGATGAACCGCGGATCCTCCCCCGCTTCCAACATGCGCGCCAGGTAATGCATCGCCGCATCCACATCCGAGCCGCGGATCGATTTAATAAAGGCGGAAATCACCTGGTAGTGCTCATCACCGTCACGGTCGTATCGTACGGTAGCACCGTCGGCCGCCCGGGCAACATCTTCCACACTCACCCGCTGTTCCCCGCGGGCGCGTGCTCCGTCCACCGCGGCTTCCAGGAGGGTGAGACTACGCCGCCCGTCCGCCCCGGCTAGGCGCACCAGGTTATATTCCGCATCCTCGTCGAGGGTATATGCCCCGCCCAGACCGCGCTCACTGGTGAGGGCCCGGTTGATGATGGCGCGGATATCGTCGTCGTTCAAACCTCGTAGCGTGACGAGAAGTGAGCGTGACAGCAGCGGTGCCACTACGGAAAAAGCGGGATTTTCAGTGGTGGCGGCCACCAGGATCACCCACCCATTTTCCACCGCCGGCAGCAGAGCATCCTGCTGTGTTTTCGAGAAGCGGTGCACCTCATCAATAAAAAGCACGGTCTCGGTACCGCTGCTCACCAGTTTGCGCCGGGCGCTATCCACCGCGGCACGCACGTCTTTCACACCGGCGCTCACCGCCGATAACTCAATAAAATCACGGTGGCCTGACCGGGCAATGAGGTACGCGAGGGTTGTTTTTCCCACCCCGGGCGGGCCCCATAAAAATACGGACGACGGCGCAGACCCGGCCTCCGCGTCAATGAGGCGGCGCAAGGGTGCGCCGCGGGTGAGCACCTCATCCTGACCGACCACCTCGGCGGCCGTGCGCGGGCGCATCCGCACCGCCAGCGGGCCGGTATCAGAATCGGGCACCCCGCGAGCATCAACCTGGCTACTTTCAAAGAGATCCACCCTCCCAGTCTACGAGCTCTGTACGTAGGCTCATGCTCCGACTACTGAAGTCACCGCAAAAGATCCAGGTCAAGCGTTCAAAGATGGCTTAAAAACCGCTATTTTTCGGGAAAATGAGCGATAATAGAGGTATGACAGAGTTGTTAGCGCGTGCCTCTATTCGCCACCCGTGGAGAGTCATCATCACCTGGATATTGTGCGCCGTTGTTGCCGGTATCGCCGCACTGTCAGGTTTCGGTCAGGGAGGCCTGTTCTCCCGTATGTCCTCCACCCAGGGCCTCACCACCGGCACCGAATCCGCCCGCGTCCTGGAACTCACCGATTCCCAGGGCGATTACCGCATGGTGGCCGTCATCCACGGAGCTGTGAATCCGCAGGAGCTGAGCTCTGCTGTCGCTGATCTCAGTGAGGAGATCGCGAAAATACCCGGCGTTTCCAGCGCTCTGAGTTCACCCTCCCTCGTGCGGGAAGCCGAAGCGGAAGGCGCAACCAAGGCTGAGGAACAGGCGCGCGCTGAATACCAGAAGGCCGCCGCCGCGGCCCAGCAGCAACTCGCCACCCAAATTGAGGCCGCCACCGCGCAGCTTATGCGCGCCGGAATGCCCCGCGAAGCAGCTCAGGCCCGCGCCACCCAGGAAGCGAGCGCCGCGGCCGCCGCAGCCCAGGCGGGCCAACCCAGCGAGGAAGAAATCGTCACCTCCGCCCGTGAAGAAGGCATGAACACCGCACGCACCCAGGCACGCGAGGAAACAGCCGGTTTGCGTGCCGCGGACGGCTTCGCCCTGGTCATCACCTTCGCCTCGAAGGCGAATACCGAGGCCACCGAAGCCGATGTTGAGAAGGCTCTCCATGCTTTCGCGACCACGAACTCTGTCCAGGTGGATGCCACCTCCGCGAACGCGGCAATGACCGCCATTAACGATGTGGCCCGTCACGATCTGGTGCGCGGGGAAGCCATTGGCCTCCCGGTAGCCCTCATCCTCATGGTGCTGGTCTTCGGCGGTGTCCTCACCGCCCTCATGCCGCTGGCCGGGGCCATTGTTGCCATCATTATTACCCTAGGGGGAGTTTGGCTCCTCACCTTCGTGGCCGATGTGGATTCCTTCGTGCTCAACGTGGTATCCATTATCGGTTTGGCACTCTCCATTGATTACGGCCTGCTGGTAGTCTCCCGCTACCGCGAAGAAATCACCCGCGGTATCGAAAGGCGCTACGGACCGGGTGCCCGCCCGGGGAAAAAGGAACTGGCCACCATTATGGAAGGGGCGCTGGCCACCACGGTTCGCACCGCCGGGCGCACCGTGATCTTCTCCGCCGTTACCATTGCTTTCGCCATTGCCGGGCTGCTGGCCTTCAATTCCCGCATTATTCGGGTGATCGCCATGGGCGGTTTCGTCGTCGTGCTGCTCGCGGTTATTTCCGCGGTGAGTTTGGTACCGGCGCTTTTGCGTATTGCTGGGCCACGGCTGGCCCAGCCTTCCGCGCTCGCGAAGATTCCCGGGCTGGGGCACCTTATGCGCGCGGTGGGTGATACCCATACCGATCACGGGGTATTCTCCCGTATCGCGGGCTGGGTGCAGCGTCGCCCGTGGGTTATTATGACCGTGGTCACGGCCATCCTCGTGGTCATGATTATTCCTATTAAGGACACCGCATTACGCACGGATACCAGTGAATATATTCCGGTGACGTCCTCGCCGGGTACCACTCAGGAGATACTGAAACGTGATTACCCGGATTTGAGCCAGCCGGCCATTACTGTGCTTGTCAAGGGTGATGATGCCGCGCTGCGCGAGCAGTCCGAGTGGATCGCCGGGCTGCCGGCAGTTTCCAAGGTCGGGGAATCCACGAAAATGGATAACGGTTGGCATAACCTCGGGGTATTCGTGAGCGGTGGGGATCCTACCTCCACCCAGGCCAGCAACACCGTTCGTGATATCCGCACGCATGCGGCAAGCGCCGCGAATACGGAGATCCTGGTGGGCGGTAGCGCGGCCATCCAGATTGATTTCAATGAGGTGCTGCGCGAAGGTGCACCCATTGCCTTCGCGGTGGTGCTGCTCGCCGTACTGATTTTGCTCTTCCTCATGACAGGTTCGGTACTCATCCCCCTCAAGGCCATCATTATTAATTCGCTCTCCCTGGTGGCCTCCCTCGGACTCACCGCTTTCCTCTTCGATAACGGTCTGCTGGGTCTGCCGGAAACAAACGGGCTTACCGCGGTGGTGGTGGCTTGCGGCCTGGCCTTCGGATTTGGACTTTCCATGCATTACGAAGTGTTCTTGGTGGCCCGGATGAAGGAGTACTGGGATGCCGGGGAATCCAATGACCGGGCGGTCTCGCTGGGTTTGCAGCGCTCCGGGCGAATTATTACCTCCGCGGCCGCGATTATCGTGGCGGTCTTCGTGGGCTTCTGCTTCGGGCAGATGCTGGCGATCAAGGAAGTGGGCGTGCTATTGGCCATCACCGTCATCGCGGATACCAGCCTCAGCCGTATCCTCCTGGTCCCGGCCACCATGACGGTGCTGGGCAAGTGGAATTGGTGGGCACCGCGCTGGCTCTCGCGTATCTACCAGCGTTTCGGGGTATCCGAAGGCGGGCACCGTACCCTCGAACACCACGAGCCGGCCACCGCCACGGATGATGAGCCGAAGGCCCTTCTCACGGGTGCCACGTCGCTAAGCGCCGGTACCACCGATGCCACCGCAAACGCGAGCACCGTAGCGCCGATGCCACGCGGCCGGCATGCGGCGTCATAATGGAGGCATGTCTGAAATCAATCACCTGAATCTGCCCGAACTCCTGGGCATCACCTGGTTGCAGGCCGGCGCTATCGCGGTATCTACCTGCCTCATCTACCTTTTCCTCGTGGTGATTTTGCGGGCCCTGGGGCAAAACGTGGTGAGCCGGCTCTCCACCTCGGATATGGCGGCCGTCGTCGTTATTGGGGCGATCGCGGGGCGCGTGACACTCGGGCATACTCCCACCCTGGCCGGCGGCGTCGTCGCCCTTCTCACCCTGTTCTTCATGCAAGCGCTGCTGCGCTTCGTCGCGCTCTCGCACCGCGGGGAAGCCTGGGTGCACGCGCGGCCCGTCGTTATCTGGGCGCGCGGGGAACTCACACCCGCCGCGCGGCGGCACTCGACCACCACGGAAGAAATCATGATGGCTTTGCGCTTGCGCGGCGTTGCGTGTGTGGACGACGTCGCAGCTGTCATCCTTGAACCCAATGGGCAGCTATCGGTGCTCACCGGGCCGGCCGCCACGCTTGATCCACGCCTGCTCGCGGGTGTGAAAGACGCCGAGCGCATCTGAGCACGCTCGGCGTCTTCCCTGTATACCGCTAGGCTCGCGACCGCCGCTACGCGGCAGTTGGACCGCTACTTCGCGCTGGCTTCACCAGCCGCTCCTGCCTCCTCCGTGAGGGGCGCACCGGTCGCCGCATCTACCGCGCCAGAGCGGGCCTTCGGGGTGGCATCCACACCGGCTTCCTTACGCTGCTGCGCGGTGATTTCCGCGGGAGCATCCGTGAGGGGATCCCAGCCGTTGCCGATCTTCGGGAAAGCGATAACATCGCGGATCGAGGGCGCCTTAACCAGCAGGGACACAATGCGATCCCAGCCGAAAGCAATCCCGCCGTGCGGGGGCGCACCGAATTTGAAAGCCTCGAGGAGGAAACCGAATTTCTCCTCCGCGGCCTCCTTATCGATACCCATAACTTTGAAGACACGTTCCTGGATATCGCGGCGGTGGATACGGATGGAACCGCCGCCGATCTCATTGCCATTGCAGACGATGTCGTAGGCATTCGTGAGCGCGCCTGCCGGATCGGTATCGAAAGTATCGAGGTGTTCGGGCTTGGGAGCGGTGAAAGCGTGATGGACCGCGGTCCAGCGCGAACCGAGGGCCACATCACCTTCCGCCGCTGCCTGGGAAGCCGGCTTAAACATGGGGGCATCCACCACCCACACAAAAGCCCAGGCATCCTCATCAATAAGGCCCACCCGCTGGCCAATTTCCAAGCGGGCCGCGCCCAGCAGTTCGCGGGAGAAAGTCGGCTCACCCGCGGCGAAGAAAATGCAATCCCCGGGCTTGGCGCCGGTCGCCTCAGCCAGGCCGGCACGTTCCGCATCAGTAATATTTTTGGCCACCGGACCGCCCAGGGTGCCATCCTCCGCGATGGTGACGTAGGCCAGACCGTGTGCACCGCGAGCCTTGGCCCATTCCTGCCACTTATCGAAGGTGCGCCGCGGCTGGGAGGCCCCGCCGGGCATAACCACCGCGCCGACGTAAGGGTTTTGGAAAACCCGGAAAGTGGTGTCTTTGAAGTACTCTGTCAGATCACTAAGTTCCAGCCCGAAGCGCAGGTCCGGCTTATCCGAACCGTACTTTTCCATAGCGTCCTTGAAGGTCATCCGCGGAATCGGGGTGGCCAGGTCATAGCCAATGAGCTTCCAGATCTCGCGCAGCACTTCTTCGGCCACCGCGATAACGTCATCTTGGTCAACGAAGCTCATCTCCACGTCCAGCTGAGTGAACTCCGGCTGCCGGTCCGCGCGGAAATCCTCATCGCGGTAGCAGCGAGCAATCTGGTAGTAGCGTTCCATCCCGCCCACCATGAGCAGCTGTTTAAAGAGCTGTGGGGACTGCGGCAGGGCGTACCAGGTTCCCGGGTTGAGGCGCGCCGGAACAATAAAATCGCGGGCCCCTTCCGGGGTAGAACGGGTGAGGGTCGGCGTTTCAATCTCCACGAAATCATGGCCGTCCAGCACCCGGCGGGCCGCTTGATTGACCTTCGCGCGCAGCCGCAGTGCCTTCTGCTCGTAGGAGCGACGCAAATCCAGGTAGCGGTACTTGAGACGCACATCTTCCGAAACCTTGCCGGATCCTTCGGCGTGATCAGAGACCTGGAAGGGCAGGGCTTCGGCGGGGCTGAGGACCTCAACGTCCGTGGCCTCCACCTCGATCTCACCGGTAGCCAGGGCCGCGTTCGCATTGCCTTCCGGGCGTTCGCGCACAATCCCGGTCACCTTAATGCAAAATTCGTTACGCAACTCGTGCGCAATTTCTTCGCGGACGGTCACCTGCGCGATACCCGAGGCATCGCGCAGATCAATGAAGGCGATACCCCCGTGGTCACGGCGGCGATCCACCCACCCGGTCAGCGTCACTTCGCTGTCAATATCACTTGCTCGCAGCGAGCCTGCATAACGAGTACGTAACACGCTTTTGTCACTCTTTCTTGTCGTGGGAAACGGCTAGACGGGCCGTTCTGAGATGCTTGCGAGACGAGCAAGCACCGGCTCCATGGTAGAACCCGCGGCGCACTCCGGGCAAAAGTTACGCTCCTGCCGCACCTAAGTACATCACGGTGGCACACACCACCGCCTTTCTTGAGCTCCTCCTCTTCCTTTCTTCCCCCTCCCGCTGGTGTAATTGATCTAATGAGCAGGTATCTTTCTCCGGAGCGCGAACGCCTTTTCCGTATCTTTTCCGTTGGCTTTATTTCGCTCGTCGCTTTTGAGAGCATGGCGGTCACCACGGCCATGCCTACCGTCGCGCGCGCTTTTGACGGCCAGAACCTTTACGCCCTCGCGCTCGGTGTGGTACTTGCGGCCCAACTTATGACGACGGCGCTCGCCGGGGAATGGTCCGATTCCAAAGGCCCGCATTCCTGCCTGTACACCGGCGTCGTGCTTCTCACCGTGGGGCTCGCGATCTGTACCGTCTCCCCCAGCATGGAAATTTTCGTGGCCGGGCGCGCCATCCAGGGCCTGGGCGGGGGCCTCATTATCGTGCCCTTCTACACCATCGTGGGCAATAGCGTGCAGCCGCGTCGTCGCCCTGGATTCTTCACCGCTTTCGCCGCTGCCTGGGTCCTCCCCTCGCTTTTCGGCCCCCTGCTCGCCGGCATCATCGTTGAGGCAATGTCCTGGCGGTGGATTTTCGGTTTCGTACCGGCCACTATCCTGTTCATTGGGCCATTCTTCTTTATCGGTATGAACAAAATCCCGGATATTGATCGCGTCAAGAAACCGATGAATATTCGCACCATGGTCATTCCAGCTTTCGGTACCGGCGCCCTGGTAGCCTGCCTGCAAATTATGAGCGGGGCAACCTCGCATAATGCGCACACTTTCGCCATTATCGGGGTGTGCGGAGTTGGCTTGCTCTTCTGCGCTCGCCCGCTCTTCCCGCGCGGGACTTTCCGTGCGCAACGCGGGCTTCCCGCCACTATTACCACCCGTGTATTGCTGGGAACATTCGTGGCAATCGAGATGTTTTTGCCGCTACTGCTCCAGGATGTGCACGGGTGGAGCCCGGTGGAAGCCGGTCTTATTTTATCGGTTGGCTCAATTACCTGGGCGGTGGGCTCGTATTTCTCCGGGCGTATTACCAACGCGGCGCTGCGTCTACGCCTGCCGCTATGGGGCTCGATTGCCGATGCCATCGGTCTTGCCCTGGTGCTGGCCGGCTCGCACCACGCGCTTCCCGGAAGTCTCGTCATTATTGGCTGGGCCATTGCCGGTATCGGTTGCGGTTTCGCTTTCCCGGCGCTGAGCGTGCATGCACTCGCCTGCACCTCTCAGGCGGGTCAGGGGCGCACCTCCTCTGCGCTCCAGGTCGCAGACTCCATGGGAACATCGCTCGTCGCCGCGATTATTGGCATTATCTATTCGGTTCTTACCCCGCCGCAGGATATTGCGCTTATGGCTGGAATCGCGGTATCCATCGCACTGACTATCGCAGGTGCGGTGGTGGCCAGCCGCATTGTGCCGCCCGCGGGCAGCGAGGCCGCGGCCAATCTTGCCGAATCGCAACGCCTGAGCGGCGTCGGCCCGGGTGGAGAACAACTGAGCGGCCCGGATATGCTCAGCGAGGATCCCAGCGCCGCGTGAACAGAGGGCAAGCTCACCGCGCATATCCGCCGTCGGACTTGCGCCCCGGAGTAAACTAGTAGCGGCGCGTTTGCGTCCCCTGTGCCTATGTTAGGAATTCATGTCTGAACATCTCGGCGAACACACGCCGTCTGATTCTTCCTCCACCGCCATTTCGGCGACTTTCGCTGACCTCGGACTTTCCGAGGAAACGCTCACCGCTATTCATGCTCTCGGTTTTGAGCACCCCTCCCCGATCCAGGAGCAGGCCATTCCGCTGCTGCTGAGCGGTCGGGACGTTATCGGTGTTGCCCAAACAGGAACGGGGAAAACTGCGGCATTCGGTTTGCCGCTCCTGGAACGGGTGGATACCAGCAACGCCGTCGTACAGGCACTTGTGCTCGCACCCACGCGCGAACTCGCACTCCAGGGCGCGGATGCCATTGAATCTTTTGCCCACGGCACGGATACCAAGGTGCTGGCTGTCTACGGCGGTTCGCCCTATCCCCCGCAGTTGCGCGCCCTCGAAAACGGCGTGCATGTGGTGGTGGGTACCCCCGGCCGCATTATGGATCTCATTGATCGCGGCGCGCTCGTGCTCGATCACGTTTCCTACTTCGTTTTGGACGAAGCCGACGAAATGCTGCGCATGGGCTTCGCGGAGGACGTGGAAAAGATCGCCTCGGATTTGCCTGAGGAACGGGTTTCGGCACTTTTCTCCGCCACTATGCCCCCGGCGATTCGCCGCGTGGCCGATTCTCATCTCCACGATCCGGAGGAAATTACCGTCACGCCACCGGCGTCCACTGTCGCGAATATTACTCAGGAGTTCGCCGTAGTTCCGGCCCGCCGCAAGGTGGGAGCCCTCGCCCGAGTGCTCGCGGTTTCTGAGGCCGATGCCGCCCTCGTCTTCGTGCGCACCCGCGCCACCGCCGAAGATTTGGCGATTGAGCTGGGTACCCGCGGGGTGGCCACCGCAGCGCTGTCCGGCGACGTCGCCCAGAAAGATCGTGAACGTCTGGTTTCGCGCCTGCGTGACGGCACCCTCGATGTTCTTATCGCCACCGATGTGGCCGCGCGCGGCCTGGACGTGGAACGCATTGGGCTGGTCGTCAATTTTGATGTGCCACGCGAAGCCGATACTTACGTGCATCGTATCGGCCGCACCGGCCGCGCTGGCCGCGAGGGACGCTCACTGACATTCGTGACCCCGAAGGAACTGCCGCGCCTGCGCCGCATCGCGAAAACCACCAAATCAAAGATGGAAGAAATTGATCTTCCCACCCCGGCCGAGGTCTCGAAACTGCGCGCCGCCAAACTCATGGAGCAGGCTCGCACCCGTTTCGATGCCGGGCGGCTCGGGGTCTACCGTGAGGTACTCGAACAATTCTTGGCCGCGCAACAAGAGGTGCAGCAGAATAAGAACGACGACGCCGCAGCCTCTGCCGCCACCCTCCCCTGTGAAGAAAGCGTTCCGGAAACTAGCGCAGCTCCAGCCTGTGATGGCGAGGAAGCTCGCGAGGAAACACCGGGTATTTCCGAAGCGGCAGCAGATATAACCGAGGCGGATGCCTCTTCTTCGGAAGCGCTGCCTTCGGAAGTAACGGAGCCGGGACCCGCGCCGATGAGCCTCGAGGATATTATCGTGGCCCTGCTTGCCTTGGGCGTGCGCGATCCCGGGCCTTCCGCGGATGAGGAGGAAAGCTTCACCGGGGAGGATAACCGCGATTCCTTCAAGAAGAAGCGCCGTGAAGCTCGCGAATTCAAGGGTGGGAAGCGTTACCGCATCGAGGTTGGACATAAGGACCGGGTGCGGCCGGGAGCGATCGTTGGCGCGCTCACCCACGAAGGCGGGCTGCGCGGCTCGGACCTGGGCCACATCGATATCTACCCCACGTTCTCCCTGGTGGAAATTGGGGTGCCACTTTCTCCGGAAGCCCGCAGGCGCATTTCCGAAGCGCAGGTTTCCGGGCGTGCTCTGCGGATCTCTGAAGACAGCGGAGCTCCCGCCGCGCGCCGCTCAGGCCACAGCCGTTCGGACCGTGCTGGGCGTTCTGATCGGGGTGCACGCGGGGATCGGCGCGGGCGTGGCCGTAGTTCTTTCAACCGTGGCGATGATGGTGACTACGGTTCGGACTACCGGTCTGAGCGGCGCTCAGACCGGCGTCATGATCGGCATGATCGCGGGGAACGCCGCGGTGGGCGCGGGTGGCGGCGCTCATAGATTTTGCTATTCAGTGTTCACGCGCTGGTAACCATGCCCCGGTAGAGTGGTGACGGGTGGATAAACTTTCATCCATCACCGCTCTTCCGAGGAGAATTCCATGCGTAAACTTGTTGCCGGTCTTGCAGCTATCTGCACCGCATTCACTCTGACGGCGTGCTCGAACGGTTCCGGAAAGGATGCCGCTCCTCCTCGTGATGAGATCGTGGCCGGACTGAACGAGGGATTCGCTACCGCTATGAAGGAAACGGGTACGTCTGCCCCGGTCGGACTTCAAGAAGCCATGGTTTCTAGCTTTGTTGGGTGCATAGCAGATGGGGCTATCGAACAGGGTGTTTCGGTGGAGAGCCTCAAGATTATTGCCACGGGTGACGCTGATAAATTCAATGACCTTCCGGAGAAAGATGATGCGCTGCTCCAAAAGATCACTGAGGGCTGCGTAACGAAGCTCATCGGCCAGCCCCAGGGCTAATACTCTTCACGAAGAGCCACCGGGTAATACCGCACCCCAATGGACATACGACCCGGTGTTTGACGCAACGTCACTCAAGCACCCGCCGGGCAGCGCGGCGGCGGATCTCACGCGGGCACCCCGCGAGCGAAAGCCGCGTAGCTGATAGCATCTACTTGTTTTATTCCGCATGGAAATGAGTGAAAATGCGTAAACTTTTAGGTGCAGCAGCCGTGGTATCTCTCGCGGTGAGCCTGGCTGCATGCTCGGGTAATAGCACTAAGTCCGAATCGGCTTCGCCGGTTCCGGAAACTTCGGCCGCTTCGGCGCCGGCGGCTCCCTCGGCTACCAATACGAACACCGCTGAGCCTTCCGCTCCGATCACCGATAAGGGGCCAGCGGCTATTGCAACGGAAGGCCCTGCTCCTACCCGCGATGAGGTGAGTGCCGGCATGCTCGCCGCTACCTCCGAGCTGCTCAAGAACACCCAGGGTGTTCCCGAAGCTCAGAAGGCAATGCTCCCCCAGCTGGTGGAATGCACGGTCGATGAAGCTTTAACCCGTGGCCTGTCCGAGCAGGGCCAGCGTAATATCGCCGCGAAGATCCTTTTGATCTCCCAGGAAGACCAGGTAATTATGGGCGAAGCAGCCAAGGTCTGCGGAGAGAAATTCGGGGCGAACTAACCGATATCCGAATCTGCCCGCACGGGATGCGATTTTCGATACTTAATTAATTGCAGGCTATGTTCCTGACGCGCACTTTGTGCCGCTCGGGTAAGTCGCAGATGCCTAAGGGCGGGAGCCTCCACTGAAGGAGACTCCCGCCCTTAGTCCGCTTTGCTTATGGGCGCTGGGTTTTAGGCATCCCATCCGGTGAGGCGCAGGCGACGCGCCCGCCCAGATACCCCGCGCGCGGAAAGTTCGCGGAGCCTCTCGAGGGAGTCAGTACCGGCCCGCACCTGGGTGCCGGAAAGCCCATCGAGCTCGCCTGCCGCAAATGCCTGGGCGATAGCTACCGATTCCCCGAGCGGTACCCATTCGGTGCGGTCGCGATAGCGTTTCATGGAGGCCGTCATATCGGTTTTGACCGCTCCCGGATTGAGGGACAGTACCCGCAAGCCGTGCTTGTATCCGGCTAGATGCAGAGAAGCCGCCAGCCGCAAGAGCGCTGTTTTCGAGGTGTAATAGGACACCGCATCCGCCGAATCGTGGGAGGCCGCGGTGGCGGAAAGATCAAGAATTCTCCCCCCGCCACGTTCTAGCATAATCGGCACCAAAGTTTTCGCTAGCTGGAACGGCGCCTCCACGTTAATGGCGATGGTGCGCTGGAAATCCTCCAGACTGGTATCCCAGGGAAGTTCTTCTTCCCCGTAGACCCCGGCGGAATTGAGCACCATATCGGGTGCGCCTTCCTCCAGGAGGATGCGCAGCATCTCCCGAATAGAGGATTCCTTGGCTAGATCACACCCGAGGGTAATAATCTGGGCGCCCCGGATCTCGCATTCGGTAGCGGTACCATCCAAATTGGAAAGCTTGGTCGCCAGCAAAACGAGGGTGCGCCCGGGCGCCGCTAAGCCAATAGCAAGCTCCTTACCCACGCCCCGCGAGGCTCCGGTGATGAGAATCCGGCGGGCCGGCGCCAGTCCTTCCGATTCTTGCCGCGTCATTACGCCCTCAACTCCGCACCGAAATCTTTGCGCATCCGGCGTGCTACCCGGTGGCGTACCTGGGCAGTTTCCTCAGCGGTCAGGGTGTGATCGGTGCGGAAACGCAGCGAGAATGCCAGTGACTTCTTACCTTCCGGTACAGGATCGCCCGTGAACACATCGAAGAGTTCAACATCTTCAAGAATTTCCCCGGCAGCCGCTACGATAGCTGCGCGGACCTCGCCGGCAATCACGTCGGCATCAACAATAAAGGCGAGGTCTTCCTTGGCGACCGGGCTGGTCCATACCGGTTTCACCGCGGCAGGTTCCATCGTCTCGGGAAGCGCGGCATCCGTATTGACCTCGAAAGCAACCGAACGCATCGGAATGTCCAAGGCCTTGCATACTGCCGGCGCAAGTTCCCCGGCATAGCCAACTACCTGATCGCCACTCAGGATGGCCGCGCAGCGCCCCGGATGCCAGGGCGCCTGGCTCGCAGCCCTCACCGAAACGTCGGCGAGCATACCGGCAGCCCGCCGCCCGGCTTCCACCGCGTCACGCCAATCCCAGGTTTCTACCGAGTAACCGGCCCGCGCCGGCGTGCGCGGCCCGCAGGCCACCCCGGCCACGTGATGAGGCTGGGCAGGAATCGCCGCGTGGAGCGCAGTGATCTCATCCTCGGAGGGGCGCTGGCCCGCTGCGGGAATCGGAGCCGGGCTAATCCCAGCTGGCCGGCTCACCGTGCCCATCTCAAACACTGCCACGGCTGGATTACCCCGCTTCACATTGAGCGAAGCCACCGGAATGAGAGTATCAAGCAAGGAAGTGCGTAGCAGATTGGCATCGTCTTGCAGCGGGTTAGCCAAGGCGATAGCGGTACGCCGCTCATCATCCGCAGCGTACCCGAGTTCATCGAAACGCGCAGCCGGAATAAAGGGATAGGTGAGCACCTGCACCCACCCGGTTTCCGCCAGGGTGCGCGCAATATCGCGACGCTGACGCTGCGCGGGGCTCAGGCCGCGCCCCGCCGGAGCGGTGGGAACAGCAGTCGGAATCGCATCGTAGCCTTCTAGGCGTGCAATTTCCTCCACCAGGTGAGCCGAACCCACCAGATCTGGGCGCCAGGTGGGAGGCTGCACGCTCCACACTTCACCGCCGCGTTCCACCGTGCAGCCAATATCCGTGAGGATCTCATCAATACGATCCGCACTCAGCTGCAAAGAGGTCAGGCGTTCCACATCCGCAATCGGGAAGGACAGCGCGGGCAACTGGCGTACCTGCCCGTACACAAAGACTTCATCTGTTGCTTCTCCCCCGCCGTATTCCACCAAAAGGTCGACGACGCGCTGCGCGGCCACCGCCGCCACCGCGGGATCCACCCCGCGTTCGAACCGCTTGGATGCTTCGGTGGGAAGCTTGTGCCGCCGGGCGCTACGCGCCACCGATACCGCGTCAAAATGAGCGGCTTCTACCAGCACATTGCTGGTTTCTGCGGTGATCTCCGTATCCGCACCGCCCATAACGCCGGCCAGGCCGAGAACTCGGGCTCCATCGTTATCCGTGATAAGAAGATCTTCCGGATCGAGCGTGCGTTCCACATCATCGAGGGTGGTAAGTTTTTCACCCGCGGTGGCGCGCCGCACCACCAACCCGCCGCCGCGAATCTTATCCAGATCGTAGGCGTGTAGGGGTTGGCCCAGGTCCAGCATCACGTAATTCGTGGCATCAACCGCCAAGGAAATGGAGCGCTGCCCCGCTTGCTGAAGACGGCGTGCCATCCAGGCTGGGGAAGGCGCAGCCGGATCCACCCCGCGCACCACTCGAGTAACGAAGAGGTCGCAGCCGGGTTTGCCGTGAATCGGCGCAGTATCTTCCACCTGCACCGGGAAACCTGTGGGCGTGGCCTGCGGGAGTGGGTGCTCAGGGATACCAGGATCGGTGAAACGGGCGCCGGTGGAGTGGTGGTATTCGCGGGCCACTCCGCGCATGGAGAAGCAGTAACCGCGATCTGGCGTCACGTTAATTTCCAGGGTCTCCCCGGGCAGCCCGAGGAATTGCCGCGCGTCACTTCCGAGTTCCACACTGGCGGCGGTCGCGGCGTCGAGCACAATAATGCCCGCACTCTCATCGGAAAGCCCTAGCTCACGTTCCGAACACATCATGCCGTCAGAAATATGGCCGTAAGTTTTGCGGGCCGCGATCTCAAAACCTCCGGGAAGAACCGCTCCGGGCAGGGAGACAACCACGGTATCACCGGCCTCAAAATTATGGGCCCCGCAAATAATGCCACGCGAGGGCAACTCGGAGGGCTCTCGGCCGGTACCCGGCTCGTCATTGTACTGGCCCACGTCCACGCGGCAGTAGTTAATGATTTTGCCGTTGCTTTGTTTCTTCGGTTCGCGGGTGAGAACCCGGCCGAAAACCAGCGGGCCGGTAACTGCACCGGGATAGATTGTTTCTTCTTCCAAGCCGACTTTTACCAGCGCTGCTGCTAACTGCGCCGGGGTGAGATCCTCGGGCAGCTCCACATGCGAACCTAACCATTCCTGCGGAATAAGTGGCATTAGTTTCCCCTCCCGGTGGTTCCGAATTGCATGGAGAAGCGCACATCGCCTTCCACCATGTCACGCATATCAGCAATGGAATTGCGCAGCATCAGGGTGCGCTCCAGGCCCATCCCGAAAGCAAATCCGGTGTAAATATCCGGGTCGATACCGTTATTGCGCAGCACTTCCGGATTGACCATGCCGCAGCCGCCCCATTCAATCCAGCCCGGGCCGCCTTTCTTTTGCGGGAACCACAGGTCCATTTCAGCACTCGGTTCGGTGAAGGGGAAGAAGGATGGGCGCAGGCGAGCCTTGGCCTCGGGCCCGAACATATGGCGGGCGAAGTGATCGAGGGTGCCTTTAAGGTGGGCCATTGTCAGACCCTTATCAACCGCCAGGCCCTCCACCTGGTGGAAAACCGGAGTGTGGGTGGCATCTAGCGCATCGGTGCGGAATACCTTGCCCGGGCAGGCGATGTAAAGCGGAGCCCCGCGGCGCAGCAGCGCGTGAGATTGCACGGGCGAGGTGTGGGTGCGCAGCACCAGGTTGCGTTCCTCGGTAACCTCACCATCAGCGCCGACAATGCCCGATACGTAGAAGGTATCTTGCATCTGGCGTGCCGGGTGGTCAGGTCCGAAATTCAGGGAGTCGAAGTTGAACCACTCGTGTTCCACTTCCGGGCCTTCAGCGATCTCCCAACCCATGGCAATAAAGAAGTCGGCAATATCCTCACTGAGAACCGTGAGCGGATGGCGCGCACCGCGCGGGGAGCGATTGGTCGGCACGGTCACATCCACCGTTTCGGTGGCGAGAGCCGCGGCCGCTTCCGCCTCCTCAATGCGGGCGGTGGCACTGGCGAGAGCCGCCTGGATTTCCTTGCGGGCCGCGCCCAGAAGTTTTCCGGCAATGGGCTTTTCTGCTTTGGCGAGGTTACGGATCTGCATATTCGCGTGAGTGATCGGAGCATTATCACCGCTGTGCGCCAGCCGCGCGGCTTTCAACTCCTCGAGAGTGGTGGCCGCCGCGAAAGCACTACACGCCTGCGCAACGGCTGCCTGCACTCCCGCTTCGTCCAGGGGACTGAGCTGTGAGGACATAGCTGCCTTTCTTGTTGTTAACCATGTCAATTCTAGTCAAAGTCGCCGAGAGTGCGTAACAGCGGGGCCGAGATGGACTCGGCCCCGCTGTGAGGTTACTGGTAGCACGCTCGCGCCGCGGTACGCGGCGCCGGCGTCGTTCCTAAATTTAGCGCTGGCTCAGGGGAACCTCAGGCCAGAGCTTGTCCCAGGAATGCCCGGTGAGGTCTTCAGCAACCTTGCGGGCTTCGGGAGTGGCGTCGTCCTTCGCCCCGCCTGCTTCCAGACGGTGGATCTCATCCATGAGAATGGCGTGGGTTTGCTTATCCAGCTTGACGAAGCGGGAAACAAGCAGCGCCACCCCGATGAGGATCGCGGGAAGAATAACCGTCACGAAGGCGATCATATGGGAAGCGCCGGCGGACTGAACCACCTGGCAGGAGCTTTCCAGCGCGCCGGAGGCATCCACCTTGCAGGCACCTTCGTGCAGCGGGGTGTAGCCGGAGGCCGCGAGGTTCGTACCCTTTTCCAGCGGGTTGACGAAACCACCCAGATCCATGAACCAGCCCACGAGGAAGGTTCCCAGCGCACCGGTGGACTTACGCCCGAAGGTCATAACGGCGGCGTAGATACCGGCGCGATCTTCGCGGGTCATGATGTAGTCCACGTCCGGGATGAAGGGGTACACATTCCACGGGGTGTATTCCAGCAGCGCGCGCCCGCACTGGTAGATAACCGCGGTGGCCAGCAGGTAGATGAAGGCATTGCTTTCCGGCCCGATGAGGTAGATCGCACCCACGCCCGCCAGCGAGGCGAGGATCAGGGTGAAGGAGAAGGCCCACAGGAAACGCGGCCCGTGCGAGAGCATGAGGAACATGGCCCAGATCGTCATGGGGATACCCACGATGGATACGGCCTGCAGCCAGAAGCCCTGGGATTCGCTCATCCCCACCGCGTAGACCGCGAAGAAGGTCAGCGCCGAAGCGTACACGTCCTTGCCGGTAAAGGAGAAGAGGTAGACCGTCAGGTGCTTATTGTAGGAAGAGTTACGGAACACCGAGGTGAATTCCACCGCGGTGTGCTTGAGCATCTGGAAACCGTTCATCTTCGGCATGGCATCGAGTTCGGCCACGAATTCCGGAGTGAGCGGACGCTCCCAGGTGGTCGCATAGGTGGTGAATACACCGATGGCGAAGAGCACCGCGAAGGCACCGCCAATTCCGAGGTAGGCCCAGGGGTTCGAGACGTTACCGCGCACCAGCGCCGGGATGAAGAACACCACGAAGGTACCCGTGGCCGAGCAGAACATGCGCATGGACGAGAGTGTGGTGCGTTCTTCGTACTTGCGCGTCATTTCAGTGGGTAAGGTCTCCCACGGAATGAGGATGATCGCGATAATAACTTCGATCAGCAGGTAGATAACAAGGTAGTACCAGAACCCGCCGAAGGGAATCCACAGCAGCGGGAAGATGAGAAGCAGCAGCGGTCCACCGATCATGAGGAAGAAGTGGCGCCGGCCGAAACGCTGCCCCAGCTTTGTACGGTAGAAACCGTCCGTGAGTGGGCCGATAAACACCGAGATAACGGCGTCCACGATACGAGCTACACCGAGGATCAGACCACCCTGGGTAGCCGTGACCCCGCCGTAGTTCGTGAAGAAGTACAGCAGCAGACCCGAAATGATGGTATTCCACCCACCACCCATGAGGTCCACCAGCCCGAAACAAATACCGCGACCAATGGTGATCGGCTTGGCGGTGTACACGCGCAGCTTGGAGAGTTTCTCCAGCTCACCACGCTTATCGGCGTCTAATGCGCCGCTATTGTGTGTTCCCATTTTCTTTTGTCTTTCTGTGAAAGGAGGAACGGTTGTGGTTCGCCATCGACTCTTACCGCGCTCACGCCCGGCTTCCGTGCCCGCGCGAGCTGTTACCGCGCTACACTGCCGCGAAGCTATCACTACCGCTCTTTCGCATCAAAAGCTTATAAGTTTCCAAGGCTTTCCAGCAGTTACCTAGATCCCCGTTCATATCGTGGAGGAGTGACGTGCCGCCGGCGAGATTCTCTGAAAACGGCGGATTATCGCGGTTTTTTGCACGACGACGGCGCTTGCGCGCACCTATCCAGCCCTATCGTGATATTTTTCACATTTAGAAATTCCCGTTTCGTGCTTTCAAATACTCTCCCGAAAACCGCATGTTTTCGCGTAAAGTGAGGGTACGGGCCGCGGCGTCGTCGCCGATGGTCACGCCCCCGGTCTCTGTGCCCGCGTGCCACCTGGCGCGGTGGAGTACCTTAAAAGAAGAAAGCCGAGGCGAGGGAAAGCCCCGCGCCCGGCTCAAAAATAGGAGGATTCAATGTCGACGCCCCTCACTCTCAATCCGGATCGGCTTTTCCCGGCCGATCCGACGCAGCGGAAACTGGCGCGCGAAATTTTCGAGGTCACCAAGAAGCATCCCATCATTTCCCCGCACGGCCACGTTCCCCCCGAATGGCTCGCTCTCAATACCCCCTTCACCGATCCCACGAGCATGCTCCTGACCCCGGATCACTACACCAACCGCCTCTTGCACGCGGTGGGCCGGGTGGATCTGGCCGATCTGGGCGTACCGGTAGGAAGCCCGCTTTCCCCCGAAAAGTCCCGCGCGGCCTGGCGCCTGTTCTGCAAGAACTGGTGGACCTTGCGCGGTACCGCGGTGCAGGGCTGGTTTGAATCCGAATTTGTGGATGTCTTCGATGTGCATGTGCGCCCCTCCGAAGAAACTGCCGACCAGATCTACGATCACATCAACGCATTGCTCAAGACGGAGGAGTTCCTCCCCCGCTCGCTGTACAAGCGTTTCAACCTGGCGATGATGGCCACCACCGATGATCCGGTTTCCGATCTGCGCTACCACAAGCAGCTCCTCGAGGATCCCACCTGGGAAGGCTATATTCCGCCCACCTTCCGCCCCGATAAGTACCTCGAGCCGGCCACCCCGGACTTCAAGGCAAATGTGGAGGCGCTCGGTCAGGCGGCCGATCAGGATGTGTCCACCTATGCGGGCTACGTGGAGGCCATGCGCAAGCGCCGCCTCTTCTTCAAGGAAATGGGTGCGGTCTCCTCCGATCATTCGCATCGCGATCCGGGCACGGCACGCCTACCCGAGGCGCGGGCGGCCGAACTTTACAAGCTCGCCCTGGACGGCAAGATTTCGCCGGAAGACGGCGCTGCGCTGCGCCGGCATATGCTCAACGACCAGGCTCGCCTGGCCTGCGAGGACGGCCTGGTGATGACCTTCCACCCGGCCGTGTACCGCAACCACCACCAGGCGGCCTTTGAGCGCCTGGGCGCGGATGTCGGGGGCGATGTGCCCATGGCTGTGGAGTTCACGAATAACGTGCGTCCCATGCTTTCCGAGTACGGGGACAATCCGAACTTCCAGGTTGTTTTCTTCACCATCGATCAAGATGTCTACCAGCGCGAACTGGCTCCGCTGGCCGGCTACTACCCGAGCGTCTACGTGGGCGCACCGTGGTGGTTCATCGATGAGCCGGATGCGATTTTGCGTTACCGCGAGCAGGTCACCCCCTACGGTACTTTCTACAAGACCTCCGGGATGATTGACGATACCCGCGCCTTCGCTTCCATTCCCGCGCGGCACGACGTCGCACGCCGGATGGACGCCGTGTACCTGGCCCGTATGGTTGCCGAACATCGCCTGGAGCTTGATGAGGCTCTCGAGGTATCCGAAGCACTCGTCACCACGATTCCGGCTCGGGCTTTCCGGGTGGACACCTCCAAGCTGAGCGGAACCACCGCTCAGTAAGGCAGCCACCGCTCAGCCGCGGCACTTACGGCTCGGTAAGCGGAGCGTGGCTCCACACCGAGCCGCCAGCGCCCCAACGAGCTGTCCGGCATTGCAG